>NZ_DERI01000015.1:0-67647 GCF_002362375.1 Maribacter sp. UBA3344
GGTCATACTATTGAATTTTGCTTTCCTGGTCATTGATGAAACTTGGAATGAAAGCCTGTACCGTTCCCTGGCGGTACTTGTGGCAGCCAGTCCTTGTGCCTTGGCTATATCTACGCCATCTGCTGTATTGAGTGGTGTGGCAAGAGCAGCACGAGGCGGGGTTTTGATAAAAGGCGGTCGCCCCTTGGAAGACTTAGGGGTACTTACCGCTCTCGCTTTTGACAAAACGGGAACACTTACCGAAGGAAAACCAAAACTTACCGATATTGAAAGTTTTGGAAATATTGGAGATAAAGAATTGTTAGAAATAGCTGTTGCCGTAGAGGAATTGAGTGATCATCCTTTGGCGAAGGCTGTAGTAAGGGATGGATCGAAAAAGCTTGGTAAAGACGTTAAGATTCCGGATGCAGATGATTTGGAAGCCGTTCAAGGAAAAGGTATAAAAGCTAACTATCAAGGAGATACTATTTACATAGGCAATTTAGAACTTTTTGAAGATATTCATAATGGTGTTCCAAGCGAAGTTTCGGAAAAGGTAAGAAGACTTGAAGGGGAAGGAAAGACCACTATGCTAATAAAAAGAGATGATGAATTTATAGGTATGCTTGGGCTAATGGACACGCCTCGAGAAAAAGCCAAGGAAACCCTTGCTCAGTTAAAGGAAATTGGTATTAAAAAAATGATAATGCTAACCGGTGATAATCAGAAAGTGGCAGATGCCGTAGCTAGGGAAATTGGGTTAACAGAAGCGCTTGGAAGTCTACTTCCAGAAGAAAAAGTAGAGGCCATCAAAAAACTTGCACAACAGGAAAATAAACTCGCAATGATTGGTGACGGCGTTAATGATGCTCCAGCAATGGCAAATAGTACTGTTGGTATTGCCATGGGTGCAGCAGGTAGTGATGTGGCTTTAGAAACGGCAGATATAGCCCTAATGGCAGATAAGTTAGAAACACTTCCATTTGCAATAGGTTTGAGTAGAAAAGCAAAGTCGGTTATTAAGCAAAATTTATGGGTTAGTTTGGGGGTGGTAGCACTGTTAATCCCTGCAACTATAATGAGTTGGGCTAGTATTGGCATTGCCGTGGCTATTCATGAGGGCTCTACGCTAATTGTAGTTATCAATGCGTTAAGGTTATTGGGCTACAAAAATAGATAATATGTTAAGCTATCAGGATACATCTAATTGTCGTCAATAACTGCATTTGTATTCTGAAATTATAAATAAAGAATATAATAGAATTATTTGTATAATTTAAAAAGAGACTTTGTTATTTGGCTATCCTGCTGTACATTCCAATATCCATATAGCTACATATGTGAAATTTTAGGAGTTTTATCAGAATGAGGTATCGTATTATATTATCTCCTTGTGTATAATCCACAATAACTTTTGAGGGTTCATACGAGTTATATTGATCATATTCAATTATATAGCAATGGACAATAAAGAAAAGCGAGAAATTGTTAGACTAATATTTATCATATTTTCTTTGAAAATTGAATCTTATTTTGCGCATTAATAGCAGTCTGGACTTTGATGGTTAGTAAAATGGCATAAACGATGTGGACTTCAATATTTATAGGTATTTACGTAGTTGTGGCATTTACTATTGTGCTGTCAATTTTACTTTACGGGGCAAAACCAACCAAAAGTTTGGCGTGGCTGCTTGCAATATTTGCTATGCCCATTGGTGGAATTTTCCTTTACCTCTTGTTGGGCAGAAACAGAAGAAGGTATAAACTAATTGAACTGGAAAAAGACCTTTTTAACAAACAACCTAAACCTAGTCATCAGCATGTGAATGAATTCAATGGTAGGTATAAAAAATTGATGGCGCTAAATTATAGGAATTCACATTTTCCGCCTACTTCGGGCAATGACCTAACTATTTTAAAAGACGGTAAAACAACCTTTGAGACTATTTTTCATGCTTTGGAATGCGCCACCAAACGAATTCATATTCAATATTACATATTTGAAGAAGGTGATTTAGCATCTAGGTTATTAGAATTGTTCGAGAAAAAAATAGCTGAAGGTGTTGTAATAAGGTTAATATATGATGGCATTGGTAGTTTCTCATTGAGTAAGAAATATCTAAAGGAATTAATTAAAATAGGGGTAGAAGTTTATTCTTTTCTACCTTTTAAGTTCGGTAGATATTTTTATTCCCTAAACTTTAGAAACCACAGAAAAATTATAGTAATCGATGGTGAAATTGCATTTACAGGAGGAATAAATATATCTGATAAATACCTTAAAGGGCAAGTTGGTTTGGGTAAGTGGCATGATATGCATTTAAAACTTATTGGTGCTGCTGCAACGCAATTAGACCAAGTATTTATGACAGATTGGTATTTGGTCAGTACACAATTGTTAGAGCCTATAGCAATAAAGCAGAACGATTCTATTGAGCCTATAACTAATGAATTGGTACAAATAGTTGCAGGCGGACCGGATGATGATTTTCCGGCATTGGAGCAAACCTATTTTACCATTATTAACATGGCAAAGAACTATATTTATATCACCAACCCCTATATCATACCAGGTCAGGCATTGATAAGAGCTTTACAGACTGCGGCTTTAAGTGGGGTAGATGTTAGGCTACTGGTATCTGAGAATGCAGACAATAAAGTAGTAAGTTGGTCTGTACATTCTTATTTTGAACTTTTTTTGAAAGCTGGTATAAAAATCTATCTATTTCCAGATGGATTTCTACATAGTAAAATAATGGTAAGTGATGATGCGGTTTCATCTGTTGGAACGGCAAATTTAGATGACCGTAGTTTTGAACAGAATTATGAGGTCAATGCTATTATGTACCACAAACATATGGCCGAACTTTTAAAAGAAGATTTTTTACAAGATTGTAGTATCAGTAATGAATTGATTTACGAAGAATACATAAAAAGAAAGTGGACCAAGAAATTACAGGAAGGGATAGGCAGGGTACTTAGTCCGTTGTTCTAATATAATAGTATTTATTCTATTTGGGAAGTAAAGACCAAATCCTGGTCTTCCATAGCTATGATAACCATTTTCACATAGTCTTTTATTGCCTTTTCAATATTATCGGGTTCTGTTATTTCAATAATGCCACGCCAAATCATGGCTCTTTCCTTTCCTTCGCAGATACAATATAAGGTAGTCTCTGCATGGTAAACAGTAAATTTTTCATAGTAGTTGTCATCGTAATAAATACCTTGATGTTCTAAGTAATCGTCATTGAACCTAGATTGGTGGTCATCCCATCTAGAAATAGATTTTACAAAGCTTTCACGATTTTCAGAGCCTGTGATTTTGGTCAATAGAATAGCATCAAAATCCTTATCTAGTAAGCTTTGTTCTACATTGTCCAATTCGGTTTCGGTTTTACGAGAATCTGTAAGTGATAAGTCGAAAATATCAATACTTCGCCATGCCTCAACCCCTCTTTCAGAAAACTCATACTGTAGTTTGGTTTCAAAGCTTTCCCTGTTATTTTTATCTTGTGCCATGCCAACTATAAGTACTTTATTGGCATTGAAAAGTACTATATCCGGATTTTTCCAATTTTCAACTAAACTGATAGATGAGCAGCCCATCAACATTAAAGAGAACAGAACCATAAACTTTTTCATGACACAGTATGTTTTATTTCTGTCGAAGATACTTTATATTCAAGGTTGTAAAAATGACCATTGTCAGTTCACTTTTGTAGTACAGAAACTTATTAGACTGTTTTATAGAAATAGGTCAATACTTTCTTCTAGTTTTGGAATATGGCAGTTCCATCGTTGGCATTTCTAAATCTTACAACAAATATTTTTGAATAAAAAACCGCCAATGAAAAGAATTCTTTGACGGTTTGGTTTTAGACATTAACCAACTAAAAATGTCTAAAATGCTTATATGATTTTCATTTTTTGGTAAATGTAAATACCAAAGAAACGTATTAGTGTAATGCTAAAATGGGTACATCGCTGTCGTAACCAATTTCTTTAATCAATGGTTTAGAAAAGACACTACCAAAAAAGAAATGTTTTCGGTTAATGAAAGACACCATATCACTTTCTCTACTTTCAACAAAAAGCTGTATACCCTTGCCCAAATTCTTCTCTTTTAAGGTATGAAATTGATGTTTAGTCTCACTTAAAATAGATGATAATAATTGTTTATTGCTTAATTGGGTTTCTGTAAGTTCTTTATTGTTTTCTAAATGCAATACGGCAATTTCGGCATTGTGCATATTAGCCAACTCTATAAGGTATTTAAACTCTGATCGTTTATAGACATCTTTAAAATCTGTTGGAAAAACAATCTCTTTAGGCGACATGAAAGAAACATGCTCAGGTATAGCTAGTACAGGGCATTCTCTAATTTTCTCCATGGCCATAACGGTATTACTGCCAAATAAGACACCTTTAGAGCCTGTAGCCCCTTTGGTCCCCATTGCGACCAAATCAATATCTTTCTCTTTTATATTTTGCTTAATGGCTTCTGACAGAAAGTTCGCTGTAGATTCTGTAAAATAATTGTGTTTAAAGTTCTCTTCATGTAAGCTAAGAGTGTTGATCAGTTTATCAAGTTTCTTTTCTGATTCCTGTTTTGCTAATAGGTATTCTGCACTTCCTTCTTCAGGTATATTTAGACTATTGGTCGTATATTTTTCAAAACTGAACACGTTTAGAAAGTAAAAGTCACAATTAAGTTTTGCATAAAGGTCTATAGTGTACCTTATGGCATTAAGTGCATTTTTTGAAAAATCCGTAGGTATTAAAATACGCTTGTTCATTATGGAATGATTTAGATGGTTCAATAAATATATGCGCTAACCATTTGATTTACTATGATATATATCAGTCCTGTACAGGTAGTATTAAAAACGGAACTGTAGCATAGATACTTAAATCCATAATGACCGGTTCATGTAAAAAACGTTCAAAAAACCTTCTACGGTGATAAGACATTGCCAGCATATTTATTTCTCTTTCAACTATAAAATCTTGAATAACATTGGCTTTGTCTGCGTAGTTCCAGATTTCATCATAACTATGTGGTATGTGGAACAAACATTTATCCAGTAATTTCTGATTGGAAATTTGTTTGGGAGACATTATTTCTTCTTCATTGATATGAAGAACCGCTACCGAGGCGTCTGTAATGGCTGCAATGTTCAATAACATAGATAGCGTGCTTTTGGTACACCCTTTTTTATAATCGGTCACAAAGGCAATTTCTTTTATAGGTTTAAATGAAATTTCTTTGGGTATTGCCAAGATTGGGCACTGTGTAATGGTATTCGCGATCTGTATGGTATTACTGCCCATAAACAGTTCCTTGGCTCCTGTTTTTCCTTTATTGCCTAAAACAATGAGGTCAATTTTGTAATCCACCAATGTTTTTGAAATTAAAGTAGACAGGCTTCCTTTGCTGGAAATGGTTTTGAATAAATGCTTGTCGTTAGCTGTGTCCAAAATAATTTTATGAACGGTTTTGGTCAGGTTTTCATTTGAGGTGGCTTCAAGCTTTTTTAAAACTTTCTGACCTGTAAATAATGCATTTTTGGCACTGACCACAATGTCATCATATGCATTGATCAGGTAGAAAGTACATTGGTTTTCGGCGAAAATCTGTGTTGCATAAAAAAGGGCATTATACGCTTCATTGGAGAAATCCGTTGCAACAAGTATATTTTTAATTTTCATAGCTTTTATTGTGGAATTACCAAGAATGGAACGGTTACATGAAAGCCTATTTTCTTAATGACAGGCTCAATGAACAAACGCTCAAAAAAGGTGTGTTTGTTCTGTATCATTACCAATAAATTTATTTTTTGTTTGATCTGAAATTCATTGATGGCAGCAATAACTTCATTACTGGGTACTTCATGAAAAAAGCCACTTTCGGATAACACCTTGGCAAGTTGTTCTTTATTTTTTTCTTGTATCGGATTTAATTCATCGCCTGTGTAAACATGCATTACATTTACCTGAGAGATATGAGAATGGGTAATTTTCAGTAGTTGTTCCAAACTTTTCTTGTCTAGCCATACCTCAAAATCATTGGGAAACAGTATCTGTTCTGGAGCTTCATATTCAAAGCTAGAAGGGATGACCAAAACTGGGCATTTTGCATTTTTAATGACATGTACGGTATTGGTGCCCAATAATATTTCCTTAGCTCCAGAAGCACCTTGCGTACCCATGACAATGATATCTATTTTTTCTGCCTCTACGGTTCTAGTGATTTCGCTAGAAAGTACATTTAGAGCAGAATGGGTGATAAAAGTGTGAAGGGGGTTATTAAATTCCTTTTCTAGTGTATTTTTTAGTGCTTCAAGATTATCCTGCGAGTTTTGTTGCACAATATCTCCAAGACCAATTTGTGCCGGACTCCCCATTAAATATTCAGTATGATATACCGGCGGCATGTAACTGTTCAATAGAAAAAATGTGCATTTAAGATCTTTGTATAGTGTTAGGGCATACCGTATAGCGGTCAATGCGTTTTCAGAAAAATCTGTAGGTAGTAAAATACGTGTCATAATACTATAATTTAATAGAATAAAGTTACCTTCATTAGGTAGATTATAGTATGATATTCGTCAGTATTGAAAAGTATTTAATTGGTTATTATATAGTATAAAAGTGGTGTGTAATGAGAAAGCTTTTTAAAAAGACCATAGCCTCGGAAAATCCCACATTGGTGTACTTTTTTGCATCTTGGTGTGTACCCTGTAAACTTATGAGGCCAACAGTGGAGAAAATAGTAGAAGAAGGGGCAACAGCGATCAATAGTCTTGAAATAGACGTAGAGCTAGAAAAGGCAATTGTAAAAAAATATAAAATTAAGGGTGTACCTACCTTGGTGTTGTTCAAGAACGGTTTACCCATGTGGAGGCATACAGGTGTTATGCCCATTGAGGATATTAGATTAGCAATAAATGAACATCGTTAAAGTACTTTTGCTATAAAACCTTCTTTGTTACTCATGTATAACCAGAAATGGTACTTTGGTATGGTAGCTAATTTTTTCAACTGTTGGCCTAAATAGAATTCGTTCTAGAAAATTAAGATTTTTTGCCACCATGATTACCATATCAAGATTTCTGCTCTCGGTAAAACATTGTACTGATTCGTCTATGCTTTTTCCTGTGATATTATGATAGGTACAAACATTATCCTTAAAATAATCTAATATGAAATTTTTGACTTTAGTTTGATTTTGGCTCAACGCTTCATTTGCGCCAGAAATATAAAGTAAGCGTAAGGCAGATCTTTTTAAAAGAATTATATCTTTTATCGTTTCCAAGACTTTGATATTGTAAGCGATATTTAAATCTGAAGGAAAACCAATTTCCTGAATATTTTCATAACATGCATTTTCAGGTACAGCCATTACATTACAGGGAACTTTGGTAATAACATTACCGGTGTTACTACCTATGGATACTGATTTAAGTCCTGTGGCACCTTTTGTGCCCATAATTATTAAATCGATTTTTTTATTGATCACCAAAGTCTTTAGTTCATTAATGAGAAAACCATATATCGCCTGAACTTTAAAATTATGTTTTGCATTTAATGGAAGTTTTTCAATTCTCTTTAATAGGTGCTGTAATTTTTCTTTAGGCTCTGCAAGTATGGTTTCTTCTAAAATATCTGGTGAAACATATAATGCAGCTTCTCCACTAGAATTGGTATTTGTAGCGTTGATGTGCACAAGATGAAAGGTACATTGCGTTTTTTTGAAGAATGTAATTCCGTATAAAAGAGCGTTCCAGGCATTATCGGAGAAATCGGTAGGGATTAATATGTTTTTCATGGTGACCGTTTAATTTTGACTAATTATTATTGGGGCAAAAACAAAACCGGAATTTTAGAATGAAACGCAATTTTGTTGACAACCGGTTCTCCTATAACTTTCTCCCAAAATGTATGTTGATGTCTAATTAAGCTAAGAATTGCCGCAGTATTGTTACCTACATATTCATCAATACTAGTAGATATGTTTATGATGAACGGTATGTTACTGAATTTATATTTTTGACCGTTGAGTCTTTCTCTAAGCACATCTTTATGTAATTCTTGATTGTCGTTTAAATTAAACTCCAAAGCAACATGTACAATTTCAATAGAAGCTTTCCATATTTTAGAAAGTTCTAGAATAGGCTCTAATACACTTTTCTTATAAGCTGAACTATAATCCGTAGCAAAGATTACTTGGGTCAAGTTTTGAAAATTATGTCCGGTAGGTACTGTTAGAATAGGAATGTTCTTGATATGCTTTAAGACTTTTACGGTGTTGCTTCCCAAGAAAACCTCTTTGGCACCGGTAGCACCTTGTGTACCCATTATTAAGAAATCTATATCATTCTTATGGATAACGTTCTCAACCGCGGTTTCTAAGTTTCCCGGTTTTGACAAGGTCGTAAATTGATGCTTTGGGTTTTTATGGTTTGTTTTTAAATAGGATAGTACTTCTTCTAATTCTTGAGCCGAGTATTTTGAAAGAGAATCATATATTGCTCCAAGTCGTTGCTGACTTTTAGCACCCATAAGATTTAAAGGGGTAGGCTCATAAGCATGAAGTGAATAGAAGTGGCATTCGACTTCTGCATATATTTTCAATGCGGTAAAAATGGCGTTCCATGCATTATCAGAGAAATCCGTAGTTATCAATATATTTTTCATGGCTATAGAAGATTAGTTATCGAGAAAGGTTTTGCATGACCAAAAACGGAATGGTTGGTGAAAGACCAATTTCATCAATAGTAGATTTATACAGCATATCTTCCAGAAAGGAGTGTCTTGAATTTACCATGACCAAAAGGTCCATTTTATGATCGGTAATATAAGTTGAGATGGCTTTGGCTCTATTTTCTACACCTTTGGTCACAAATGATAACCTGGCGTGAGGTAATGATTCTTCCAAGAATTTTTTATTGTCCAACTGCCTATGGCTTAAATCAACAAAATCAGAAATATATAAACTATGAACTTCTGCCTTAAACTCTCCCGCTAAAATATCCAGTAGCTTCAATTCTCTTCGTTTGTACGGTATCATGTAATTACTGGGGAAAAGTATTTTTTTAGGTTGAGTATAGTCATATTGGTCAGGGACTGCCAAAACAGGGCATTTTACATATTTAAAAACTTGTACGGTATTGCTGCCAAAGGTTATTTTAGAGCTGGCGGTTTTACCTTTGGTACCCATTATGATAAGATCAATATTTTTTAGATCGGCAAAGTTGTTCAAGGCATCTACCAAAGATTCAAAAGCGGGTACTGCTTCATATTTATGTAAAGGGTTATGCGTTTTAGTTTGGGTTTCGGTAACAAGTTTGTTCAGTTTATTTTCAGAATCATCAGCAATAATCTTCTTCTGTTTCTCAAATGTTTCTGCATCTACCTTATGATAAGGTCCGTAAACTTCATCGGCATACGCATGTAAAAAGTAAAAATTTGCGCGTTCGCATTTAAACACATTCAATGCATACGAGATGGCGTGTTCGGCATTGTTAGAGAAGTCAGTGGGTATGAGAATATTTTTCATGGCTTACCTTTTATTGATGATTTAAAAGTAAAGGAGTGCATAAAAAAATCCTATGATAAATATCATGAGCCAAATATGATATATAAGTAATTTAAAAGAAAAAAACTAGCACTTGTTGATGACTGATATTCGTCATATTATATTATTGTTCAACAAATTACCTTTATAGAAGAATGGTAATTCAATAACCATAAAATATGTAAAGATGAGCAGATTAAAAGATAAAGTAGCGGTAATAACAGGAGGTACGGGTGGTATTGGTATGGCATCGGCAAAATTATTCTTGGCACAAGGTGCGAAAGTAGTTTTGGTAGATAATAATGAAGAAGCCATAATTGAAGCACGTACTAAACTCCATAATAAAAATGTGTCTTACTTTAAAGCGGATGTTTCTAAGAAAGAAGATACTATTCAGTATTTGAACCATGCTTTGGAGACCTTTGGTAAAATTGATGTTTTCTTTGCAAATGCTGGCATAGAAGGCATTTCAAGGCCTATTGTAGAATATCCGGAAGATGTGTTTGATAAGGTAGTTGCGGTAAACCTAAAAGGTGTTTGGCTAGGGTGTCAATACATAATTCCTAAAATGGAAAAGGGTGGTAGTGTTATCATTACATCATCTGTTGCAGGTTTAAAAGGATTTGCGGGTTTGGGCGCATATGTAGCTGTAAAGCATGCCGTAGTAGGTATAATGCGCGTTGCGGCTGCGGAAAATGCATCTAAAACTATAAGGGTAAATACTATTCATCCAGGTCCTGTAGATAATGAAATGATGCGAAGAATAGAAAGTGATATGTCTCCTGATAGCCCAAATGCTGTTAAAGATGGTTTTACGGCTACAGTACCTTTTGGTCGTTATGCCACCTCAATAGAAGTAGCTGAACTGGCTCTGTTTTTAGCATCGGATGAGAGTAAATATATAACAGGTTGCACACATCTTATTGATGGAGGTATGATATATGCCTAAATTTTAGTTAATCTTAATTTTTGTAAAACTTGATAGTATAAATAACCACATTTAAACTGTCAAGTTTTATTTTTGAAAGCAGTACCTTAGAATTAAAATATAGCAATAATGACCATTCATAATTTAGGAGACCAAAATTCTGTTCTCAATCAGTTTATTTCGGAAATACGCGATGTACAGATTCAAAAAGATCCCATGCGATTTCGTAGAAATATAGAGCGTATAGGGGAGGTGCTAGGTTATGAGTTCAGTAAAGAGTTGCTTTACAGTTCTAAAGATATAGAAACTCCGCTTGGTAATAAATCTATGTATTTAAGTCAAGATCAAGTTGTTATATGTTCTATTTTAAGAGCAGGTTTACCATTGCACCAAGGGCTTTTAAATTATTTTGATGCGGCTGAAAATGCGTTTATATCTGCTTACCGTAAACATGAAAATAATGAAGATGATTTTGAAGTCGTGGTAGACTATTTTGCGGCACCGTCTCTGGAAGGTAAGGTATTGGTGTTAACAGACCCTATGTTAGCTACCGGTAGAACTTTGGAAAATGTGTTAAAAGGTCTAAAGGACCATGGCACACCCAAACAGATTCATATTGTTTCTGTTATTGGCTCGCAACAGGGTATTGAATTTGTACAAAGCGTTTTCCCGGCACAAACGCATTTATGGATTGCGGCAGTAGATCCGGAATTGAATGCTCGTGGTTATATCATACCTGGTATTGGTGACGCCGGTGATTTGGCTTACGGACCTAAAATAGAGGTATAACCTATATTGGCGTTCGTGTTAAATTTAACACCTACTTCTTAACTTTCCGGTCAGTTCATTAATATTAATACGAAATACGATCGGCGCTTCTTCGGCATCAATTTTTGCAGAAAACTCACTTATATATTTTGGGTGTTCACCGTAAAGGGTTGCAATTACTTTTTTAACACCATCCGAAAATTCATGTAGCATATGTTTGGCATCAATTCTAGAGAGCTCCTCAAAGGTACCCTGAACTAAAACGGACTTCCAATTGGCTATGGAAGCTATTTCATCAACTCCCAAGCAAACCGCGGTATTCTTTCGCATTTCTTGAATTTTGTGTCCCTCACTAGAATAGCTGGTAATGGAATGCGTGTCAGGATCGTAGTAAAATGTAATAGGCACAATGAATGGGTGACCTCCTGATAGGTATGAAAGCCTGCCAATATAGTTTTGCCCTAATAACGCCTTACATTCTTCTTGATTCATATTTCTTCTCATGACCAATTGCTGTTTGTTGATTTGTTAAAAGTATACATCATTGATTTAGTGGCACATGATATTGGTCAGCTAGGTAGTTGAAAAAACTTATTTTCAAAAGATTAGCATCCTAGTGATACATCAGTATAAACAATTTTGTAAAGAGAATTGCGTTGAGTGTTAACCTAAACTATATACATTAAAAACCGACCGATGTTCAAATCATTTATTTTTTCATTCATAATAATATTTTTTTGTTTTTATCCAGTTCAAGCTCAAAATGAAAAACAAGTTAGTATAGAAGACAACTTTACTATTGAAGATTTCGGTTTTACAGAGAAAGGTCACTTTTATACATTAGAACTTGCAAAAAAAATGGATTATAAATCTAGGTATAGAGTATGGGGTGCCAATTTGGAATTGCTAAGCACGATTACAAATGAAGATGATATAAAAAGATATGAATTTGAATATCCTTCCGATAATGGTAAGTCTTTTATATATAAAGATAGATTTGATTTGGCAATAGGAAGCAGTGAGCCAATTACATTTGATGATGGAGAATTTGAGAGTATTGACCTTTATCATCAATTTTTAACTGACACAAAATTTATAGGTATTGGTAAAAAAATTGAAGGAAAAGAATTAAAGTTTTCATGGAATAATATAATAGAGAATAAGGATATTTTATCATTGTCCTATTTCATGTTTGCTAAAGATTTAAAATCTGGTACTATTAAGGTATATCCTATTGTAGCACCCAAAGAATGTGAATTAAAAGACAATAATACCCAAGTTCTTTATTATAATGAAGATTCAGTTGTCATGTCTTTTATAAAAGAAACTAGTAGAACGGAACGATCATATATTGTTGCAACGTATAGTATCACGGGAAGAAAATTAAAAGAAGTAGAATTGAATTTTTCTGTTGATAATCCTGAAAGTGAAAAATTCGCTATTGTAAACTTAGAGAACGGAGGCTTTGATCAAACGACCACATCAGATAATTCTGGTTTTGGAAATTCTTTAGGTAAAACTGATGTTGACACTCATACTTTTGCAAATGACAAAAGTCAAGGTGATATAAGATATGATGCTGTTGAAAAATCTTATTATGTATATGCCGGAATCAAACCTAAAAAAGGTGATTCAGGTATCTTAATTCAAAAATATGATAAAGAAGGGGAACTAGTTTGGCGTAAAAATCATATTTTTTCTGAAACAAGCTTTCATTATATAAACAGTTATAATCGATTCCTCACATTTGATGTATATCAACCGTTTATTGGAGTTTCTGTATACTCCACCAAAGGAAAAAATTATTGCGATTTTTATGTGCTTGACAAGAATTCTGGAGAACTTAAAGCTTCCAAGAAATACAAGAATTATAACTTCTTTAGAAAATCTAAAAAATTCAACGGACTTTCTGCAGAGTACAAGATAAACTCAGACGGAATAAAAAATCTTGGTATCGATAGAAGTATAATCTATACCTCTTTATACGATGCTAAATTTGAAAACTATATTCAATCTTTAAATGCAAAAGGACGTTTTTTAATTATTGGAGAATATACAGATCAAGGACTAAACTTGGTAGTAAGTCCTGAATCTGGAGACGAAATTACGTTTAAGAATTTCTCATTAAATTAAGTTTTACATATCTATTTAGCCCTGTAAATAGATAATATAAGTATCACTAACGAATTCTAGATAATACCCAACGAATACTAAAAGCCACCCTTTTTAGCGATTGTTCACTGTTAGATTTGACTTCAAATAATAATCTAATACAACGATCATGAAACTACTTTATACCTTTTTACTGTGCACAATCTGCTTTGCAGGTTTTTCCCAAGATACTGACAGTCCGTATTTATTGGTCTCTACCAAGAACACCATTATACCTTTAAAATCTTCCATAACAGAAGCAAACATAGCCGGTACCATTGCCCATGTTCGGGTTACACAAGTGTATCAAAACAAAGGAGCCGAACCTATAGAAGCCAAGTATGTGTTTCCGCTATCTACACAGGCAGCGGTTCATAAAATGCATATGATTGTTGATGACCGACTTGTAGTTGCCAAAATTTTTGAAAAGCAAGAAGCTAAAAAAGTATACGATACCGCCATTGAAGAAGGTAAGCGTGCTGCAAAGTTAGAGCAACATAGACCCAATGTATTTCAAATGAATGTGGGCAATATTATGCCTGGCGATGAAATAACCATTGACATTTACTACACCGAAATGTTGGAGCCTGTAAATGGCGAATATCAGTTTGTAGCACCTGCCGTAGTGGGTCCACGATTTACTGGGGAAAGTACTGAAACAGAAAGTGGTTTTGCAATGCCATACACGGTAAAAGGTATTGCAGATAGTTTTGATTTCGATATTTCGGTCAGGCTAAACGCAGGTATGATCATTCAATATGTTAATAGTGCATCACACGAAATTACAGTGGATTATCCTGATGCGAAAACAGCCGAGATTGTATTATCAGAAGAAAATAAAAATCCATCGAACAGAGATTTTATCTTGAAATACAATTTAAGGGGCAATCAAATACAAACCGGATTATTGTTATACGAAGGCGAAGAAGAAAACTTTTTTTCTTTTCAAATGGAACCTAATAAGAATGTGGTGTTAGACGATATTCCGTCACGTGAATATTTGTTTATCGTTGATGTATCGGGTTCTATGAACGGGTATCCTTTAGAAGTATCGCGAACCTTAATGCGCAACCTTTTATGTGGTTTACGAATAACGGATACGTTCAATGTACAACTGTTTGCATCAAGTTCTACTATGTTTAGCGCAGTGCCTGTAGAAATCAACGAGCAGAATATAGAGGCGGCAATCCGGTTTTTATCGGAAGGTCAAGGCGGTGGAGGCACACAATTGTTAAGTGCGCTGCAAACAGCATATAAACTGCCTAGAAAAGATATGAGCGTAGCAAGATCTATGGTGGTCATTACCGATGGCTATGTAAGCGTTGAAAAAGAAGCCTTTGAACTTATACGTAACAATCTAGACCAAGCCAGTGTCTTCACTTTTGGTATCGGTTCTAGTGTCAATAGGTATTTAGTTGAAGGTATGGCAAAGGTTTCTAACAGCGAATCGTTCATTGCCACAACGTCTGAAGAAGCTGCAGAAGTGGCTAAAGACTTTGCAAATTATATAGCAACTCCATTATTGACACGAGTAAAGATTGAATCCAAAGGGTTTAATATGTATAACCTTGCCCAAAAGAGCATACCAGATGTATTTGCAGCAAGACCGGTTGTGGTTCACGGCAAATATAAGGGTAAGGCAGAAGGGAAAATTATCGTCACTGGATATCAAGGTAAAAAACGTTTTAGACAAGTGTTTAACGTAACTGACGGACAATTAAGCAAGCAGAACAAAGCCTTGGGTTATTTGTGGGCTAGAAAGCGAATAGGGGAATTGGATGATTACAAGAGGCTATTTAGTGAAGATGTGAAAGCTGAGGTGGTGGCACTAGGACTCAAATATAATTTGCTGACGAATTACACCTCCTTTGTAGCGGTTGATGAAGCCATAGTCAATAAAGATGGTACGTTGACGAAAGTAAAACAGCCGTTGCCAATGCCAGATAACGTAAACAATTCTGCCGTAGGAGCAGAAGCAGAGGTCAAAGAAACCAGCAAATTCAAACGTTCGTTCAACATCATTTTTGAAGACGAGATAGCAAAGAATGTAAAAAGACAGTTAACGATGGAATTTAAAGTGATGTATGCTAAATTAGTTTCGGAATACTTGAAAAAGTATGAAAGTCTGCGTATAAAATTCAATGCTGAAGGCAAGGTTATACGTGTAGAAAAATTTGAGAATGGCAGCTGGACAGTTGATGAAAGTATGTTGTTGGATTTTGAAAAAATAAGTTTAAAATCCGTTAATAAAGAAATCACATTAACATTGAAAAAATAGGTAGTTAGTTTTGGTTAGTTGGTTCTCCAAAAGGAGAAGAAAACCTGTAAGATGTGTGTCATTTTGCAGGTTTTTCTTTTGCGATTAATTGAAGAATAAACATGTTAAAACTTGAATAAATACGGGCTATTCAACGAATTATAGATGAATAGCTACGAATACTAGAACACCCTTATAAAAGCCTTGTCTCCGTAGTAATTTAGTAGTGTAGAAAGAAAACAACTAAAATAATTATCATGAGAAAATTCATCTTTTTTGCGTTCGTAATTTGTGTTTGTGCCACTAATGCACAAGAGTTTAAACTAACCAATACCTATGATGTTACTAACCAAAGAACCGTTGGGCAAGAGGAAGAAGACACCTGGGCGGTAGATGTCATTGAAACCAAAAATCCAGAGAAGACTATTGCCACCTTGAATATTACAGATTTTGGTTTGTTAGATGAAATAAGAATCTCGGTTTTACAAGAACCGGCATTAGAAGGAATCACAGAAATTTTGAAAATAACCCTTGAGTATAATGCATGTTGCTCAAGTACAAAAGAGTTCTATTATTTGGTTGGTGAAGATGGGGTCATTGCCCTGCCAAGTATAAAAAATGAGTATGCCTACGAACCTATTTCAGACATACATTACATATTTCCTAACCAGTCTTTTGGCAAGGAAGGAACTATTCTAAGAGCCGCATTACAATACACGGAAAAATATACGATCAAAGACATAAAAGTGCTAAGAAGCATTGCTTGGAACGATGATGACTTTGATACAGAAGATGCTATAACAGCAATTAATTAGTAATAACCCTTAAAATTTAAAAACATGAAAAATGTAAAGAAAAGTGTCCTGTTCATTTGCTTATTTGTAGTTGCAAATTTATTTGCACAAAGTGTAGAACAAGTAGAGTTTGAAGTTATGGACAAAGAAATTCCAGCCGAAGAATTAACCTATGAGTATTTATTGGCACACAAGGTATTTCTACGAGAAAAGCCATCGGTGCGTAGTAAAAAAGTAACCTTGCTTAATATTGGTACTAAAATGGTGTTGTGGGAAAAGAGTCTGTACGCCAAGGAAATAGACGGTATCAAAAGCCATTGGTACAGAGTAACCACAGGTGACCAGACCGGATGGGTTTGGGGCGGAATGATTGCTCAGAAGTCTTTTGGAAGTATTGCGGATAACCAGGTGAAGTTTGTGTATGGTTATGAAAGCAGTACAACAAACGAAGCAGGTATAACCGAGGTAAAGTACCAATTACGTGCCTTTAAAAACGGTCAGCAATTAGATAAAATGGTGTTAGATAGTTTGTCTGCTATACCGGCTCATATTGAAAACCATGGTAGTCTTGGTTTGTTCAATGTAGAAGATGTGATTACAGTAGATTTAGCCGATGCGGATACCGGTTACCAAGTAGGGAAGAGCTATGTGTTTTGGAACAATGGCAGATTTAAGAAAGTAGCAAGTTTAATTGACTATGCAGATAGCAATTATTTAAAGACGGAATCTTTTGTTTTTCCTTCGGATATGCAAGGAGTTAAGAGTACCATTTTGTTGAAAACAACGATTACAAAGAACATAAAATCCTTGGATGATGCTTTGGCTCAAAATAATGTAGAATTTATTACCACGCCGTATATATGGAACGGATCTAAGCTGATAAAAAAGCAAGAAAACCGTGAAATAGAAGACAATGCCGTAGTAAGTATAGACTTTTAAAATAAAGCAATGATGAACAAGTGTTTTATTATCGTATTGGTGAGTGTGCTAATGCTTGGTGGCAAGAAGCCGTTTTCGCAGCAGTTGGAAACGGCACTTGCTTTATCAAACATAAGCATTCAGGAATCTATCGTATTTATAGCTGGTTTTGATGAGAGTGACAATACCTATTACAGCAATGCAAAACAGTATTTTCAAAAACAGGGAATGCCTATTGTAGAGGGTTTGCATACCATCAATGAGATAATCGCTTACATCAACAAAGCAGGGGAAAACCAAGTTATCTTTAAAGAAATTCACGTAGTAAGCCATAGCAATGCCTGGTTAGGAATGTCTATGAGAATTAAGGAAAATGGCGAACGTATTACTTTAAAGAGTTTAGAACATGCAGTTAAGGAATATAACATAGAAACCATTTGCAAAGAATATACAGGCAATACCAAGATTATTTTTCATTCATGTGGATTGGGAGAAAACAAAGCATTATTAACAGAATTGAAGCATGTTTTTAAGGTAGGTCAAGTAAGTGCATCGCCCTATTTTAATGTGTTTGGCGGTAAATATGCAGAACATTACCTGGCAAAACCTTACTATGGGTATTACCCAACGGCAGAGTCTAAAGGACCAGCATTTCTATCCCAAGAATTTAGAGAAAACTACCCAGATGTACATATAGATTGGTTAACTGCTTTAACCACTAGACAGGAGTCTTCATTTGGTGAGGCTTATAGTTTTAAATTTAATATTCCGGTTGAATGGGAATTTACTTTTGACAACAGCAACGATATGCCTAAATTGGCAGATAAGGAAGCTATCATGGATTGGGTTTCAGAATCCCCAGAAATGGCGGAGGTATTGTTTGCCTTGCAAGTTCCGATAGAAAAATTCCGTTGGAGAAGTTCGGTAAATGGCAATACGCTAATTATAAAAGGAAAAACCACGGTGCTGTGCGTATTGGCACCTATTTTGCAGTCTAATGGTGCTAATGAGTACCAAAATGTGTCGGTAGAAGACCGTTCGCTTTATCAAATATTATAGTAGCATTGGCGTTAGTTTATTACGTAAAAGAAATCCGTTTTTTTTGAATCTGATAATTAAATACTTTTTGATTGTTTGCTGTTGTTTTGGAACAATACCATTATTTGCGCAAAACAGTCAGCTACGGTCATATACCATTGCAGATGGTTTACCGCAATCACAGGTATATGATATTGTACAAGATGATATGGGCTACTTGTGGCTAGGGACTCAAGGTGGCGGACTGGCAAATTTTGACGGAGAAATTTTTGAAGTATGGAATGAAAGTGATGGCTTGCTTTCTAATTATATAGATGCACTTTACACCGTTAACGACTCCTTGTTTATTGGAACAAAAAAGGGACTTTCCATAAAAGTAAAAAACAACTTTGTTAATCTAGAGGCTCCGCAAATACTTAAATTTTTTCCAGTTGATGGTCAGTTATTTTTAGCGACCAAAAATGGACTCTATACCTACAGCAAAAATAAGCTGGTGAGCAAGGTTAATTTCAATTCAGAAATTGACAATAGTGAAATCAATTCGGTTTTTTTTGATGGAAATTATTACTGGCTAGCGACCAACAAAGCTTTGTGGAAATTAAAAGAATTAGGTGATAATACTACCGAAATTATAAAAGTTGAGAAGAATAATTTCAAGTCGGTTATAGCTCATGACAATCATATTATTGCAGCAACTTTTGATGATGGTGTCTTTATAATCGATAAGGCTACAACCGATAATCGTTTTTTAATGCCGGAGCCCTCACGTATAAATTCCATGTCAATTCAAAATGAAGATGAGTTGTGGATAACTACAGATAATGAGGGAGTTACCATTGTAGAGACCACAACATTTTCAGAAATAAAAAGATTGAATACTGCCAGTGGTTTGGCAACACCGCACATAAGAAAGGTCATAAATGATGAAAACGGCAATATTTGGATTGCTACATCAGGTGGCGGATTCTACAAGTATTTTCAGAACAATTTTAAACATTATGATCAAGGAACAGGCTTAAAGGGTAATCGCATTTATGCGGTACATAACGCTCCGGACGGATTATGGTTTTCCACTTCGGAAAAAGGCTTGGCAAAAATTGATTCCGAGGGCATTCACCCATTACCAAACGAGAGTACCTTTTTCGATGTAAAAATCAAGACCATTACTAGTGATGCCAAGGGAAATATTTGGGCAGGGTCGGATAATAGAGGCTTGCTTTTTAGAGAGACCAAGATGGTCGACAGCTTGGTGTTTTCATCGAGCGAAAATTACCTTATACAGATTGATACGGTTTCGGTAGAGCGCACGGCAAATCATGTCATTGATGAAAGCAAAGGATTTCCTTCCGATTGGGTTAGAACAGTAATTGCAGACGATGATTACATATGGGCGGCAACCTATGCCCATGGTATAGTGAAATTCAACTATTATTCCGATAAAGACAGTCTGGTCATTGGCAAAACCTTTTCTAGTAGAGATGGTATTACAGATATGCTCATTAAAAGCATGGTAAAAGCTGCCGATGGTAAACTTTGGTACGCAACCCAAAAGGGTCATTTGGGGTATATAGAAAATAATAAAGTGACAACTGTAGAAACAGGCTTGGAAGAACAAACTGCAATCGGTTCTATTTTGTTTCGTGATGATACTATATTCTTGGGAACTTCAGGTAAGGGAATTTGGTATGCTAACAGTACGAATCCGGTAAATTTTCAGCAGCTAAAGGGTAGTAAACGCTTATCGTCTAATAATATATATCAGCTTATTTTTGATGACCAAGGCAACCTGTGGGCAGGTTCTGAACGCGGTGTAGATAAAATAGAACTTAGTGCAACGAACGAAATTGTAGATATCTATCATTTTGGTAGAAACGACGGATTCTTAGGTATAGAAACCTGCTTAAATGCGGTCGATAAAGATGAGGATGGCAATTTGTGGTTTGGTGCTATTTATGGGTTAACCAAGCATATCCCTAGTGAAAGTAAAAAAACGGCGGCTGCACCAAAAGTATATTTTACGGGAGTAGAAGAGCGGTATAAAAGCATTGATTCCTTGATTTTAAAAGATTGGACGAATACGACCAAGGTATTACAGTTAACTCCCGATCAAACACAGTTAGGTTTTTCCTTTAGAACAGTAGATGTTGACCACCCAAACGAAGTAGCGTATAGAACTCGGTTAGATGATAATGAGTGGAGCCCTTGGGTAAAGGAGAATAAGCAAAATTTTGCAGGTTTGGCGTATGGCGCACATACCTTTTCGGTACAATCAAGAAATTATAGATGGCAAGAAAGTGAGCCTATAGTATTCCGTTTTTTCATTGATAGTCCGCTATATCAAAAAGACTGGTTTCAATGGTCGGTTTTGGCATTGGCGGTGTTGCTATTGCTAGGCTTTGGTTGGTGGTATATACGTAAGATAAAGGCAAAAAATAGAGCGGAACAAGAACGCTTGAAAACACAAAACTATTTGTTGACCTTAGAGCAAAAAGCGCTGCAGTTACAAATGAATCCGCATTTCATTTTTAATGTTTTAAATGGTGTAAAGGCAATGGCAGGCACCAAACCAGATAAGATGGATGCTACCATAAATAGTTTTGCCATACTGTTACGGGAAACACTACAAAATTCAAGAAAAGAGCATATCGGTCTAGACCAAGAAATAAAAGCATTAAAACACTACATAGAGGTAGAACAGTTAATGGCGCAAAAGCCTTTTGAATACTCGATAAAAGTTAAAACCACTCCCGATGCCGAAGAAATATTGATACCGCCCATGCTTATTCAGCCATTTGTGGAGAATGCTATACGTCACGGAATATTAAAAGGAGAAAAGGAAGGGAAATTGGAAATAGGCTTCACGACTTCAAAAACTCATTTACATTGTAGTATTATTGATAACGGATTGGGTATTTTTAAATCGCAGAACGAAAAGGTAAAAACGGACCATCAATCAATGGCATTGACCGTTACCAAAGAAAGATTGGAATCCATTGCGGGTAAAAATACCTTGCATATCACTGAAATTAAAAATGAGGATGGTAGCGTTGAAGGTACCAAGATTGCCTTTAAAATACCGTTACTAACAGATTATTAAATTCCTATGCATACAGCGATTATAGTAGAAGATATGATTGACGCCTTAACCCTTTTAAAAAGGGATATTGAGACGCAGCACCCAGAAATTGAAATTATCGCCACGGCGCAGAGTGTAGTGGAAGCCGCAAAAGTACTGCGTAAAAATCAGCCCGACATACTGTTTTTAGATATCATGTTAGGTGACGGTACAGGCTTTGATATTTTAGAGATTTTTCCAGATTTAAAATCGAAAATCATATTTGTAACCGCAAGTGATGAGTTTGCTATACGTGCCTTTAAATTTGCTGCAATCGACTATGTGTTAAAACCCTATTCCAACGAAGATTTAAGTTTAGCGATATCTAGAGCAAAAGAGCAGTTACAGCCTAATAACGAGCGTTTGCAGATTTTAAAGGAAACTATTGAGGCTCCGGAGAAAAAGCCGAATAAGATATCGTTACATACACTAGATCAAATTATCATTGTCAGTCTAGACGATATTATCAGATGTGAATCCGACAGTAATAACACCATTTTCCACCTTCAAGATAAACGAAAGATATTTGTAACAAAGACCCTAAAATACTTTGCCGATTTATTAAGTAGTCACGATTTTGTTCGTGTACACCAAAGTCACTTGGTCAATCTACAATGCATCAGCGCCTATATCAAAACAGATGGCGGTTATTTAATGTTGAAGAATGGAGAGAACGTACCTGTATCTGTCCGTAAGAAAACTGAGATTATTGAGATTTTGGATAAGATGCATCGGTAAGGGGAAGATTAATTAGAAAATTATAAAATTTAGTCTCTATATTGTAATGGTTGTAATTATTTAAAATCAATACCACTATATTTGAATTATGGAAGTAGATATAAAAAATCTAGGAGCAATTAAGAGTGCTCATTTTGATTTAAGTAAAAGACTTACCGTTTTTTGTGGTCCTAATAATTCAGGAAAAACTTATGCGGCTTATATGGCATATGCTTTGACAAAATCTGGAATGAAATATTTTAAAAGTGAAGAAAGTATTTTTGTTCAAGACTTAATTAAGAACCAAAAAGCTAATTTTGAATTAATAACCGATTCAATCTGGAATTATAGAAGAGATGAAATTAAAAGCTTGAATAAATCTCTTGGTAGTATTTATGGAGTTTCAGAAGATATAGCTAATAATTTATTTAAAGACTTTTCGATTTCAATAGCTGAAACGAAAAAAGAATTTGATGCCAATATTCTTAGAATGAATTTTAGCAATGAGCTTAAGATAAACGATGTTACCATTGAAATATTAAAAAAAGTTGACAGCAGAGAAATTAATTTGAAATTAAAAGATACAGTAATTTCTAAAAGTAGTATTGAAATTCTTGAATTATTTTTAACCTCAAAACTTTTTTCGCTTATAGCATTCTACCCTTTTACATCAAGTTATATTTTACCAGTTGAAAGAAATTCTATTTATACTTTTAGTAAAGAATTATCAATTCAAAAACAGGAGTTTCTAGAAAGAGCACAGGAATTAGGTTCAAAGAAAAATAATAGGGACCCTTTTCATTGGTATCTTAAAAAATCTACCAGATATCCTATGCCAATTAGGGATGGTTTAGAAGTTGCCGAAGACTTAAATAATTATTCTAAGACGAAATCAGAATTCTATTCTTTTGCAGAGGAAATAGAGAATGAATTATTAAATGGTAAAGTAATAGTAACTAAAGATGGAGATGTTCAATTTTCTTCCAATAAAGCAAAAAGAAAAAAAATTCCAATTCATTTAACTGCATCGATAGTTAAGACTTTGTCAAGTCTAATTTTTTATTTAAAACATATAGCGACAAAGAATGAATTAATAATTATTGATGAGCCGGAACTAAATTTACATCCAAATAATCAAGTATATTTAGCTCGAATCTTCGCACGGCTAATAAATCAAGGTTTTAGGTTAATTATTAGTACTCACAGTGATTATATAATTAGAGAATTAAATAATTTAATAATGGCTTCATCATTGAAAAGAACGGAGCCATTAAAGTTTAATTCTTTTACATATTCCAAAGAATATTTCTTAGATTTTAAAACAGTGGGTGCTTATCTTTTTAATTTTAAAAATCCCACTTCAAGAAATGTTACTATATCTCCTATTCCAATATCTAAATCAGGATTTGATGTTGAAACAATAGATGATACAATTGATGAGTTAAATGATATTTCAGAAGAATTATTTTATGCTCTTCAAAACCAAAAGACTTTAGAGAGTACTAAAGAATGAGTAACCTTGCTTTAATTGATAATGTTTTAAATTCAGATTTCAAGAGTAAATACAATACTCTTACAGAAGCTAGTGCACAAATGTCAATTGATTGTATAACTGAAAATTGTCAGTCATTTATTTACAATTTTGATATTCAATTGAATAAATCGTTTAATGGCGGTTTCTTTCCATTTTTCAGTAATAGCAAGGGAGTGAAAAAAAGATGTGATTATATTATTTTTTCAGAATTAAACAATCAGTTATTTGCTTTAATTATTGAATTAAAAGCTGGTCAACAAGGTGCTATGGCTCAATTAAATGCAGGAGAATGTTTTGTTGATTATGTTATCGATACAGTCAATCGTGTTAATAAAACATCACTGACAATTGAAAAACGGAAAATCAGTATCCGAGAATTTGAAAGAAAAAAGAAAACAAAATTAAAAGAAATTGAATACGATCAGAATAATCATCATTTTTTTGAACAGAATAAGTTCAGAATTGCTTCATACCTGAAATAATTAATATTTAATTATTTCAAATATTAAGAAGCATTATGAAATTAAATACTTTAAAAGTTTTTGATTTAACTCATCTACTTATTTACTCTTCCAAAAAAAACAAAAAATCACCACCCCATTTTTATAGAATTCTCAAAAGCGGCAGTAAAAGTTATATTTTATGTTAAGGTTAACATAATTGTATCTAAAGCCTAACTATTTTTAGGGAGCACGAATAATTCAGTTAAAGATATTTCTAGCTCAATCGCGAGAAGAACTCAATAAGGTAGTTCAATTTTCATATGATAAGTTAGAAATAGTTGTTTTCTCAAAGAACAACGCTAACAACATTGAAACACTATAAAACTAACACATGAAAAGAAGAGATTTTGTACAGTACGCCGGGTTGGGTGCCGGAGCATTGATGATGCCATCATTATTGCTAGGTAACGACATCCCTACAGAGGCGTTACTGGAACCAGGTATGGATGCCTTGGTGAAAAAACGAATGGCAGATGTTGCCTTAAATACTGCCAAATCATTAGGCGCTACCTATGCAGATGCCCGTATTGGCAGGTATTTAAATCAGTATGTATTCACTAGGGAAGACAAAGTTCAAAACGTGGTCAATACAGAATCCTTTGGTATAGGTATACGTGTAATCGCTAACGGTACATGGGGTTTTGCCTCTACCAATAGTGTTACCGAAGATGGTATTAAAAAAGCGACGGAGCAGGCAGTTGCCATTGCAAAAGCTAACTCTAAAATTCAAAAAGAACCTGTGAAATTGGCTCCTGTTAACGCATACGGAGAGGTGTCTTGGAAAACACCAATCAAAAAAGATTTCAAGGAAGTTCCGGTTTCGGAAAAGGTAGACCTTTTATTAAGCGCCAACGCTGCTGCTTTGGATAACGGAGCAAACTTTGTGAACTCCGCCTTATTTATGGTCAACGAGCAAAAGTACTTTGCTTCAACAGACGGCTCTTATATTGATCAGGATATTCACCGCTTGTGGCCAACACTGCGAGTAACTGCTGTAGACAAGGCTGCCGGTACTTTTAAGACTAGAGAGAATATGAGTGCTCCCGTAGGTATGGGCTATGAATATTTAGACGGATTGGAATCTGAGAAAATTGATGGTCCTGCTGGATTGCGTTTATATAGAAACAGCTATGACATGGTAGAAGATGCCACTATCGCAGCAAAACAGGCAAGAGAAAAATTAACGGCTAAATCTGTTGATGCCGGTAAGTATGATTTGGTCTTAGAGCCTAATCACCTAGGTTTAACTATTCATGAGTCTGTGGGTCACCCATTGGAATTGGATCGTGTATTGGGTTATGAAGCCAACTATGCAGGTACAAGTTTTGCTTCATTGGATAAATTAAAATCGGGCAACTTTAAATATGGTAGCGACATTGTAAATCTTGTTGCGGATAAGACCCAAGTAGGTTCTTTAGGCGCTGTAGGTTATGATGATGAAGGTGTGAAAGCTAAAAAGTGGGATTTGGTACGAAACGGCGTATTAACAAATTTCCAAGCCATACGTGACCAAGCACATATGATCGGGGAAGAGGAATCTCACGGTTGTTGCTATGCACAAAGTTGGGACGATGTTCAGTTTCAGCGTATGCCAAACGTATCATTAGAGCCCGGTAAAGAAAAGTACTCTATTGCCGAAATGATAAAGGATGTAGAAAAAGGTATTTATATTGCTGGTAGAGGTTCTTACTCTATAGATCAGCAACGTTATAATTTCCAGTTTGGAGGTACTGTTTTTTACGAGATTAAAAATGGTGAAATTGTAGGTATGTTAGAAGATGTAGCCTACCAAAGCAACACCCAAGAATTTTGGAATTCATGTGTTAAGATTTGCGATAAGGATGATTACCGTTTGTTCGGTACATTCTTCGATGGTAAAGGGCAGCCTTCTCAGGTGAGCGCTGTATCTCATGGTAGTTCTACTGCCAGGTTCAATGATGTAAACGTAATTAACACAGGTAGAAACATTTAATTGTTTCACTCTAAAAAGAACAACAATGGCAATTTATACGAAAGAAGAAGCAAGAAAAATATTGGAGAAGGCATTGAGCTTTTCCAAAGCCGATACCTGCGAAATTAATTTAAGCGGGTATAATAGTGGTAATATAAGATATGCAAGAAATACGGTATCTACATCGGGGTACAGTTCTAACCAAAGCTTGGCGGTACAGTCTAGCTTCGGTAAAAAATCAGGTACGGCAACTATTGATGAGTTCGATGATGCATCATTGGAAAAAGTAGTGAGAAGGGCAGAGGAGTTGGCACAACTTTCTCCTGAGAATCCGGAGTTTATGGAACCTTTAGGTCCGCAAGAGTATGATGAATCGATAACATATAGCGAGTCAACAGCAAACATAACGCCGGAGTATAGAGCAGAAGTAGCCAGTAGCAGTATTGTACCTGCAGCTGCAAAAGATGTTACCGCAGCAGGATTTTTAAATGATTCGGCAGGTTTTAGCGCTATGATCAATTCAAAGGGGCTGTTCGCTTACAATCAATCTACCGATGTCGATTTCACAGTAACCATGCGTACCAATGATGGTACCGGTTCTGGTTGGGTTAAAAGAGATTTTAACGATGTAGATAAGTTCGATGCTGAAGAAGCTGCAAACACTGCAATTGATAAAGCAGTACTTTCAAGAGAGGCAAAAGCAATTGAGCCAGGGAAATATACGGTGATATTAGAGCCAGCTGCCTCGGCAGATTTGTTACGCAACATGTTCCGCTCTTTAAACGCGCGTTCTGCAGATGAAGGCAGAAGTTTTATGTCCGCTCCTGAAGGTAAAAATAAGATAGGGGAGAAAATAGTGGATGAGCGCGTTAATATTTATTCAGACCCATTGCACCCAGAAGTACCTACAGCTACTTGGAACGGAGAGGGGCAACCTATAAAAAAGACGAGTTGGATTGAAAACGGAGTGGTGAAGAACTTGGCGTATGACCGTTTTTGGGCAAAGGAAAAAGGTGTGGAGCCAGTTCCTTTTCCGTCGAACGCAATTATGGCTGGTGGCGATGCAAGCTTGGAAGAATTAATCAAGAGTACAAAAAAAGGAATTTTGGTAACACGTTTATGGTACATCCGTAGTGTAGATCCACAGACCTTGTTATATACGGGACTTACCAGAGACGGAACGTTCTACATAGAAAACGGTGAAATTAAATACCCTGTAAAAAACTTCAGGTTTAATGAGAGTCCGATCATCATGCTGAACAATCTAGAAACGCTTGGAAAACAAGTACGTATCAACGGTAATTTAATACCTTATATGAAGGTGCGCGACTTTACGTTTACCAGTCTTTCAGATGCGGTGTAAGGCATCATAAAGCACTATAAACTGGTTGATTGTGACACTTCACATCAGCCAGTTTTCTTTTTTCTATCGGAATAAAAACACTAATTACTTGCCCTTGAGCAACGAATTTTTCTTTACGAGATTACAGTATGAATCCGGAGATTGGGATGTGGATCAGCGCATGCCATCCAACCTGCTGAATTCATTGGTAGAGTACACCACTTTGAAAGTAGATACGCAAGAGAAGATAATCACCTTGGCAAGCGATGATATTTTTAAGAGTCCGTTTTGTTATATCTCAGGTCATAAGTTGGTAGAGTTTACTAAGAAGGAAAAAGAGAATTTTGAGAAGTATGTTCGCAACGGAGGCTTTGTTTTTGCCGATGATTGCAATCACGATATTGACGGCTTGTTCGCAAAATCCTTCGAGCGGCAAATGGAAGAAATTTTTGGTCCGTCCGAATTAAAAAAAATACCCAACGACCATGAAATCTATACCATATTCTTTGATTTTGAAGACGGTCCGCCCACCACATCACAAGAGCTGAACGGCTGGGGCGATGATTTGGTGCACGATTATTTAAAGGCAATAGTCATCAATGGTAGAATAGGAGTACTGTACAGTAATAAGGATTACGGTTGCGAGTGGGATTATGATTTTAGAAACAAACGTTGGTACAAAATAGACAATACACGGTTTGGGGTCAACATTGTCATGTATGCCCTAACCTCATAAACATATTTTTGAATGGATAAAGAATTACAACGCATTGCAGATGAGGTAGAAATGCTTTCCGGTAAATTAAGTGCCTTAAAGCAAGAAATCGGGAAAGTGATTATTGGGCAGGAAGAAACCGTATCGCAATTACTGATTACGTTTTTAGCCGGTGGTCATGCATTGTTAGAAGGGGTTCCCGGTTTGGCAAAAACACTAATGATCAGGACTTTGGCAAATGCCATCGATTTAAAGTTTAAAAGAATACAGTTTACGCCTGATCTAATGCCTTCGGATATTATTGGGACAGAGATTTTAGAAGAAGACCATACTACGGGCAAAAAGTTCTTTAAGTTCAATAAGGGTCCTATTTTCTCTAATATTATCCTGGCGGATGAAATTAACCGTACGCCACCAAAAACACAGGCAGCCTTGTTGGAAGCTATGCAGGAGTTTGAGGTAACTTACGGCGATAAAACCTATCCGTTAGATAAGCCATTCTTTATTTTGGCTACACAAAACCCCATTGAGCAGTCTGGTACATTTGTTTTACCAGAAGCACAGCAAGACAGGTTCTTGTTGTACATCAAAATAGGATATCCAACACAGCAAGATGAAGAAGCTATTTTAAAAGCGACAACGGGTACCTTTAAAAAGAAATTGAACCGAGTTATTTCGGGCGATGATATCGTGCGTTTGCAACAGTTGGTAAGAGAGGTATCCATCAGTGATGCGCTCATCAGTTTTGTGAGTGATATCATCAGGGCAACCCGCCCAGAAACCACGACCGATGCGTATGTGAAAGACTGGGTAGATTGGGGCGCAGGTCCGCGTGCAGGTCAAGCTATGATTTTAACGGCAAAGGCTAATGCCTTGTTAGAAGGTAGGTTAGCGGTAACATTAGATGATATTAAAGCAGTGGCATTGCCCGTACTTCGTCATAGGGTATTGGTGAATTTTAGGGCAGAAGCAGAAGGCATTACGTCTGATAATGTGGCAACCCATTTACTGAGTGCCATTCAACTAAGAGGTAAATAATAACTCTCGATTATCGAGTTTATGGCAAAACAGGACTATCAAGATTTATTAAAACCAGAGGTCATCAATACAGTTGAGGGACTTTCCTTAATATCGCGCATTGTGGTAGAGGGCTTTACGGCGGGTTTAAATAGAAGTGCCAGCGTGGGTCCTGGAATGGAATTTAGTCAGTACAGAGGTTACGAACCCGGTGACGATTTACGACTGTTGGATTGGAAAATGTTGGCACGTTCCGGTAGGTATTACATTAAACAGTCGGAAATTGAAAGTCAGGTGACCATTAAGTTCATCGTAGACGCCAGTGCATCTATGTTGCATAAAGAAGTGGAACTTTCAAAAGTAGATTTTGTAAGGGTGCTGGTAGCAACTTTGGCATATATGGCACACAAACAAGGTGATGCGGTGGGCTTATTCGCCTTAAATGAAAAAGATGCCGTTAGCATATATCCTAAAGCGGATAAAAAGCATTACAACAGGTTGCTGTTAGAATTGATTAAACTCTCAAACACTGGCAAGTGGCCGGCAGCCCATATTTCAAACAAACGCATACCGAACAGAGGAGGGAAGGAGCTGATTTTCTTCTTGACGGATATGTATGAAACTGGTGAAGAGATTTCAAAATTTATAAAGGGATTAAAATCCACCAAGAACGAAGTGGTGGTTTTGCAAATTATGGGTGCTGCCGAAATGGATTTCAATTACGGTGCTAATATCACTTTTGAAGATTGGGAAACAGGGGCAAGAATAAAGGTAGATACGCAGCAGGCAAAAACTGAATACTTGAATGCTCTTGAAAACAGATTGAAAAATATTAAAGAAGAATTGCTGTCTAACGGAATAGACCATCATGTGTTCAGAATGGATGCACCTTTGGGCGAAGCACTTCAGTTATTTTTAAAACAACGAAAAAGAATCGGTTAGTATGTCATTTGCACATCCTTCATATCTATGGGCTTTATTGGGACTTCTAGTTCCCCTAGCTATCCATTTATGGAGTAAAAAGGAAGCAAAGACCATAAAAATTGGTAGTGTACAGTGGTTATCAGAATCGAAATCAAAACAATCTAGCAGTATTCAATTGAATGAATGGTGGTTATTGGTATTACGCATAGGCATCATTTCGCTGTTGGTATTGTTGATGACAAAACCACAATGGCATTCAAAAGTGAGTACTACATCCCTGACTTACATCATTGAACCAGAGCTGATGCAGCATACTGGTTTTATGTCTCGCTTCAATGAAATAAGCGATGATCAAGAAAATAGACTGTTAAGTAAAGGCTTACCGTTAATTGAAAATGAACAAGACATAACTACGCAGCATTTCCTACCTGATTATTGGGCTTTGGCAACTGAAATGGATGCCCTGCAGACCGATAGTATTGTTGTCTTTACCAAGGGTTTTGCAAAAGGATTAAAAGGAGCCAGACCGGAAACCAAGCATAAGATGCATTGGGTAGTCATTGATTCCGCATTAGCGAAGGAGGCACCAATACTAGCCTATAAAAAGAAGAACGGTTTACAATTGTTTACAGGCAAGAGTACGCCCGTTGCCACTAAAGTCAGCAAAAAAAATATCAAGTTAGGAGATGAATTTACACTTAACGATAATGGCGATAGCTTAGTAATTTCAGGAACGAATCCGTCTAAGAAAATTCCTGTGTATGTTCAGAACCCCATTAAAATAGCACTTTTTTATTCCGATAGTTTACAGAAGGACAAATCGTATATAGAGGCAGCGTTAAAGGCGCTTTCCATCTATTTGGATAGGGAGATTCAGGTAGAATCTAACTTAGATACGGAAGTAGAATCGAACAAAGAAGCAGATGCAGTCATCTGGCTGAGTGCAAAACCTGCCCCTAAAACGGCTAAAAAGTTACTAGCTTTTAAAGAGGATGCGCTATCGCAATCAATGATAATTGCCGGTGTAGCCGAGCATACGTTCTATTTGACCAAACGCATAAACTCAGAGAACGCGGTTACGGAACGGTTGACGGAGCAATTGTTGAAATTGCTGGAAATCAATGGTGAAGTTGAAAAATTAGTAGCTGAGGTAGATGATCGTTCGGTAACTGCGGCTGAATTGGAAACCACTTATACACCTAGTAAAAAGAAACAAAAACAATTGGCAAGTCAGAATGTGAATCCGTACTTATGGTTAATACTTTTAGTATTGTTATTGGTAGAACGCTTTGTAGCATATAAACGCAAACAGTGATGGAGCAGGGCAAGTTGCATTTAGTCAAATTTCAAAAGCGATGGCAGTTGTTGTCATACGCCGAGACAGTTCTGTATGCCTTGGGAATTGCCGTACTATGCTATTTTGTTACTGAAAACGTATGGTTTGGCTTGGCATTATTTATTATAAGCGTGCTATTTTTTGTTTTCATTAAAAAGCCTTGGAAGCATAATTTGAACGCTACCAGTTCATATATAGATGCCCACGTTTTAGAAGCATCTTTTAGTACGGGATTGTTATTACAACCAGAAGACAACTTATCCAATTTAGCGAGGTTGCAACGCTATAAGGTATCGGAAGAGCTCACCAAAAGATTGGGAGATATAAGTCCGCCAAACGCCCTAAAACAAGCTTTTTTAGTCATGCTAGGTTGTATATTGCTCGGCTTTGTATTGCACAAATCGGCTATATTTCGAGGGGTTGTAGACGAGCTGAACAATCCGAAAAATACCGAGCAAATTCAATTCGTGGGAACGGATAGTTTACAAGCTAAAAGCAGTATACCGGCAATTGAAAAGCAGGAAATACGGGTTAATTACCCATCGTACACAAGATTGGGAAGTAAGACTACAGCAGACCCAAATATAAAGGCTGTTGCCGGAGCTAAAATTCACTGGAAGTTACAATTTGATGCCGCAGTTGTAGCACCGGTATTAGATGTGATGGGCGAGTTAATACCCATGCAAAAATCAGAAACAGGTTATCAAGTACAATTGCCTTTAACAGCATCAGGTTTTTATAGTTTCAAATTCCAAAATGAAGAAGGAACAGAGTTTACATCCGATTTGTTTTCGTTGGAGGCAGTAGCGGATAATCCGCCCGAAATAGAGATTTTAGGATTGGAACAGTACACCTATTTTGATTTTTCCGATAAAAAATTGGTAGAACTGCAAAGTACCATTACAGATGATTTTGGAATTGATGAAAGCTACATTATTGCAACGGTAAGTAAGGGCACGGGAGAGTCTGTAAAGTTTAGGGAAGAAAAATTGAATTTTAAGGAAGCCATTTCAAAAGGGACCAAATCTTTACGAGCCACTAAAATACTAGATCTGAATGCTTTGAAAATGGAAGTCGGCGATGAGCTTTATTTTTATATAGAAGCCTTTGATGAAAAACAGCCGAAGCGTAATGTGGCACGTAGCGAAACGTATTTTGCAGTAATCAAAGATACCGTGGGAGAGCAATTTGGTGTAGAAGGAACTTTAGGTGTAGACCAAATGCCCGATTATTTTAGAAGTCAGCGACAATTGATTATTGACACCGAGAAATTAATAAAAGATAAACCCAGCATTTCAATTCAAGAATTTAAATCGAGAAGTAATGAATTGGGGTTTGACCAAAAAGCGTTGCGCCTTAAATACGGACAGTTTATGGGCGACGAATCTGAGATGGAAGAAGCACCTGCCGTGATCGAAAGTCATGAAGAAGGTGAAGACCATGATCATGCTGAAGATCAAGAAAATATACTAAAAGAATTTATGCATGACCACGATGGTGATAACGAGCATAACCTGGTAGAACAACATGGGCACGAACATGAAGAAACAAGCGAAGAAACAGAAGACCCTTTACATGATTACCTTCATAATCACGATGATCCAGAAGAATCTACCTTGTTTGAAGAATCGTTAAAAACCAAATTGAGAAAGGCATTAAGTATTATGTGGGATGCCGAATTGCATTTGCGATTGTATGAGCCAGAAAAGTCGTTGCCATTTCAATACGAGGCTTTAAAATATATTCAAGAAATTAAAAATAGTGCTCGTATTTATGTACATCGCATAGGATTTGACTCACCACCGATCAAAGAGGAAACTAGGCTTACCGGAAAAATAAAGGACATTAAAAATTATAGTAAAAACGAAACTACTAGTGCGGATCTGCCTTTTGAAGCTATTAAAAACGCAGTTAGCCGTTTGGAACAGTTGGTACAAGGCGAACAGGAGTTTAAAGAGGATGATACTATACTCTTTACCGCTGCAGGCAATGAGCTGGCACAATTGGCAATAGAAAACCCGGGTAAATATTTGCAGGTCTTGCAAGGCTTAAAAAGTATAGAGAACAACACAGGAAGAAACCTTGAAAATTACAGATTCGTTCAAAAAGAATTGTTATTGGCTTTGCCAAGTACGCCGCAGGTGCCCGGATCTGAAAAAGTGTACACAGACGAAATTAATTCACTATTTCTAAAACAATTGGAAGTGTATGATTGATGGAATTTCGTTTGTACAGAAAGAATTGCTACTACCTATTATTTCAAGTGGTGTATTGTTATTTGCTGCATTTATTTTTAAGGAATGGCAAACTCGAAACAAGGGCAGGTTTACTTTAAATGCTATAGTTGCATTTATAACATTGTTCGCCTTAATTTTAATTATTTTAGAACCTAGCAAAGAAGTAGAAGTACAGCACAAGCAAGGACTACTTTTAACCGAAGGCTACCGAGCGGAACAACAAGATAGTTTAGGGGCTATTTATGAGGGGATTCAGGTATTGGAATATAACCACAAGCAATCGGTTCGTAGGGCTTTAGATTCGCTCACAAGTCTGGTTGTTATTGGCGATGGGGTAGCACCCTACGATTTTTATAAGTTCGATAGTATTCCAACAAGTTATTTAGCTAACGAAATTACACCAGGTATTACCAAAGTAAAATTTAATGATCACCTTGTTTTAGGGGATGAGTTTAGGCTGAGCGGAACTTATGCTAAATCGAAGTCAGGTTCCATCTTGGTATTGCAAGATTCGCGAGGTAATTGTTTGGATTCTATACTTTTAAAAGACAAGAGTTCGCAAAATTTCTCCTTAAAAACAGTCCCAAAAGTTAGTGGTGATTTTATTTTTCAATTATCCCAGAAAGATAGTGTGGGTAAGGTGTTAGCATCGAATCCGCTACCAATTACAATTCGTGTAAAAGAACCTATTCGCGTATTGATAGTAAACACCTTTCCAACATTTGAAACAAAATACCTCAAGAATTTTTTAGCGGATCAGGGGTATGAAGTTACGATTCGTACTCAGTTGACAAAAGGCAAGTATAAGTTCGAGTATTTTAATACGAAAGCATCGCCAATTTATCAATTTACGGAGGAGAACTTAAGTAAGTTCAATGTGGTTATTACAGATACCGAAACCTATTTCAATTTCGGAAAAACGGTAAAAAATCGCTTTGAACATAGCATACGTGAAAATGGATTAGGCTTTTTTATTCAACCAACGGAACTACTGTTTAAACTTGGTAAAGCAATGCCTTATTTTAGTTTTAAAAGCGATGGCGTAAATGAGCTGCAATTGCCCAATAGTACCGTCAACATAGAAAAATACCCTTTTACATTTAATGAAACATTCGCCGTGAATGCTATAGATTCAAATGAACTTGGAAAATTATCGTATTACAAGCAATTGGGTTTGGGTAGAGTTGCAACCACAACATTGTTAAATAGTTATCAATTATTGTTGCAGGGAAAGGATCAAGTCTATAAGAGCATTTGGACTCAGATTTTAGATAAGATTGTTCAACGAAAAGAACAGGCGGTAGCATGGCAATCGCAAACGGAATTGCCAAAAGTGGGTGAACCTTTCTCTTTTGTATTACGTACCGGTTTGGAAGATTTTCAGGTAATAAATACTGAAGAAAAACGTATTCCATTGCTACAAGACGGAAATGTATCTTTTAAATATTCGGGTACTACATATCCGAAGAAAGCAGGGTGGAATACTTTGGAAGTAGAAGGTGACAGTACCACTCAATTTTCCTATTACGTTTATGATGCCGATGATTGGAAATCTTTAAGTGCCTCGAATACAAGAGCTGCTAATACTAAAAAGTTTGGTAAAGAAATAAAGGAAAATAGGACAGTTATGGTGAACCGTCCTATATCGCTACTATTACTTTATATATTGTTTCTATTGGGAATTGGATGGTTATGGTTGTCTCCAAAATTATCATCCCAAAGTTAAATCAGTTTTAATGTGGTAGTTTGTCCTTTAGCAAACCGTAAACGAATGTGCCTAGAATAGCACTTGCAATTACGATTAAGATAGAAAAGTAACCAGCGCCTGCAAGCACGTACATAGGACCTGGACAAGCACCTGCTAAAGCCCATCCTAAACCGAATATGATTCCGCCAATCAAATAATTGGTCACACCCTTCCTTTTGGGGTGCAAGTTCATTTCTTTTCCTCCAATGGCTTTGATGTTATTTCTTTTAATAATCTGAACGCCAATTACCCCTAGAACAAGGGCAGAGCCAATAATGCCATACATATGGAAAGAGCCAAATTGGAACATTTCATAAATACGAAACCACGAAGCAGCTTCAGATTTATACATGATGATGCCGAAAAATATACCTATGGTCAAATAACTTAAATACTTCATGTTAGCTAAAAATTAGTGGGAATAAAAGGTGAATCATAACCAAGCCGCCAATAAAGAAACCAATCACGGCAATTAAAGAAGGCAACTGTAAATTACTTAGTCCGGATATAGCGTGACCACTGGTACAACCACCCGCATAACGAGCACCAAACCCAACCATGAATCCGCCTAAAATTAGCACGGCAAGTACAAATGAATCAGTTAGGTTTTCAGAAGCAAAAAGCTCCGTAGGTAAATAAGCTTCACCCGCGCTTTCAATTCCGTAATCCGTTGAAAGTTGTTGTGCAACTTCAGGATTTATTTTTACTGTATTGTTGGACATAAATTGAGAAGCGATAAATCCGCCAATAACAGCACCAAGAACAACAATTAGATTCCATCGTTGTGCTTTCCAATCGAACTTAAAGAAATCTGAATATTTTGCGGCACCACCAATAGAACACATGGTTCTAAGATTAGAAGACATGCCAAATTGTTTGCCTATGTACAGTAGTACAAACATGGTTAAGGCAATTAAAGGTCCGGCCACATACCATGGCCAGGGATCGTAAATCAAATTCATAGTCATATTTTGAAACGCAAAGAAATGGAATTTAGAACACTTGCTTGGTAACCAATGTTACACAAGTTAGCGCTCTAAGAGTTTGATCAATTTAAAAGATTTGAGTAAATGGAAAAGCCCTGGAATAATTAAGACACCGCCTACAAGTAAAGAAATGCCCAAAACGTTCATAACACTATCAGGAACAGGTTGTTCATAAATGCTGATGCTACCGGTAGTGGTGAAAAGTATGTTTGGAAAATGCGTAATAGTAGCCGCAAATAGAATAAAGAATATTTGAATGCCTGCCAATGCCCTAGAAATGATTCTTCTACCGGATTTAATACTATTCCATAGCGGAAACAATAAAATGCCGGAAATTAAAATGGCAGAGATTGACCAGATGTTACTAATGAAATCTACAACAAAAGCGATACCTGACAAATACCCATATGCCAATGTTATAAAACCCAAAGAAACTACTACTATAGTTGCTATAGAGGCTTTTCTCATGTAAATGGATTTACTGGTGTCATCTACCTCGCCAATTAAAAATATCGATGCCAAGAAAGCACAAAGGGCTGCATAAAAGAACCCCGTTAAAATGGAAAAAATATTGAACCAAGAGTGTATATAAACTTCCAAAAAACTATGGTTTTCCATCTGTGATGGATTAATAATGTCTCCACTGACCACGCCGCCCATGGTAAGGCCTAAGAATATTGGGGTAACTAGACTAGAGGTTTTAAACATCCAATCATATAAAATTTGTGAACTGTCTTTATAGGCATCATAATATCGAAATACAAAGGCAACACCTCTAAGGGTTATACCCAGTAATACCAGGGTTAATGGAATATGTAGTGCGAGCACTAAAATGTTGTAGTAATGGGGGAAGGCGATCCATAGAATCACGATTAAAATAATAATCCAAATATGGTTGGCCTCCCAAACCGGACCCATTACTTGGTAGACGGTCTTTTTATTGATAGCTTGGTTTTCTTTAGAGGAGAACAACTCAATGATTCCCGCGCCAAAATCTGCTCCAGCCAGTAAAACGTATAGCAATAAAGAAATGGCAAGAAAGGCTAGTACAACGTAGATCATGCTTCATTGGTTTTAACACTGTTCAAGAATTTAATTTGCCTTGCCATTAACCATGTTACCGCAATGGTCAATATGGTATATATAGCTATATAAGTGTACAAACTAAATACAATACCTGGCATTGGGGTAACGGCATCCTTGGTTTTCATAATGTTGTGTATGATCCAAGGTTGCCTACCAACTTCGGTAACGATCCAACCAGCTTCAAGGGCAACAAAGCCCAATGGAGCTAAAAGAGCAAACAACAACCAGAATTTTGGCATATTGAACCAAGATTTCTTTTTGTACTTGGCTACAAAAAATAGCATTCCCGCTATCATTAAAAGTGTGCCTAGTCCCACCATGGTCTGAAAAGCGTAATGGACCATGGCAACATTAGGTTGCTCATCTTTAGGAAAATCATTTAATCCTTTTACTTCGGCATTAAAATCACCAAAAGCAAGAAAGGATAAGGCATTGGGAATTTCCAGCTTGTACTTGACCTCTTGAGTTTCGTTATCCACAATTCCGCCAATATAGAGCGGAGCTCCTTTTTTGGTTTCGTAATGCGCTTCCATGGCAGCCAACTTAACGGGTTGCCTTTCTGCAATATCCTTGGCAGAAAGATCTCCGCTCAAGGGCTGTAGAATAGCAGCTATGGCGGCAAATGTTATGGCTATTTTAAATGCTTTCTTATGAAGCTCAACATTACGTTTTTTATAAACTTGGTAAGCATGAATACCTGCTACGGCAAAGCCTGTAGCCGTAAAAGCGGCTAAGGTCATATGCAAAGCTTGGGTAAACCATGCAGGATTAAATAGTGCTTTTACCGGATCTATATTTAAGAATTCGCCATTAATGTAATCAAAATCGGAAGGTGCGTTCATCCAACCATTGGCGGAAACTACTAAAATACCGGACATTACTCCAGATATACCTACGATGATACCGGTGAACCAGTGAAAAGTTTCAGGAATTTTTTTCCATCCGTAAAGGTAAAATCCTAAAGCAACGGCCTCCACAAAAAATGCTGCACCCTCTAATGAAAATGGCATGCCAATAATAGGACCTGCATGTTTCATGAATTCAGGCCACAAGAGACCTAGTTCAAAGGAAAGTGCAGTACCGGATACGGCACCTGTTACAAAGAAAATGGCAACACCTTTTTGCCATGATTTTGTGAGCGTAAGGTAAATGGGATTGCGTGTATTCAACCATTTTTTGTGGGATACCACCATAAAAAATGGCATAACCATACCAATGCAGGCGAACACAATATGGAAAATAAGGGTAAACGCCATTTGTAGTCTTGCAGCATCTATATTTTCCATAATCCACCTGTTTTAAATATGGATATAAAGATACGAAATGGTGTGTTTTTCTTACGTTACAAAGGTTACCTAAATCAAAAGAAAAGTGTTAAAAATCCATATGGTTCGCTGGTTATGGCATTAAGATATAACCATCTAATTGATAATTGGCCAGCACCATCATTGCAGAAAGACCAAGTTGTGTATTTGGGTTAAGATCTTCGGCTCCAATACCTCTAGAAGCTGTTGCTTGAGCGCAAACATAGAATTGTACTCCGTAGTCCTTTAAAAGCTGTATAACCTCTGCATTAGGGTTTTCTTTCTCATATTTAGCTTTGTATTTTTCGTCGTTCAAAGCCGTGAATGTTGCACCACCATGTATGGCAGCAACAATATTTATATTGTCAGCGGAAACACCACCCGAGCCTAACATGTTTATTAAACGGGCAATTTTAAAATAGCCAATATTGGTACCATGCATTTCACGGTCATCCTTAAGGTCAAAAACGATATTATATTTTTTAGAAGCATCGGGTTGAACTGCTACGTCTTTGAATTCTTTAATTTTTCCGTAACCGTTTATAATCGGGGTCGTCCATTCCTGAGCGGTAGTAAGTTGTATGGCCATAATTGTTATTAATAAAAGAAGCGCTTTTTTCATGTGTTTCGGTATTTATAATGATTGTAAAATTGGTTTGAATCTAGAAGTACTAATTTCTACATTTTTGAATAGTAATGAAAGTAAGTTAATGTATTTAACGCAAGTGTAACTAGGGTTACTGTCATAATGGTGCAATAATTATAGATTCGTTATTTAAATTAGCGTTAGATTACATTTATATGAGTGATTTACGAATTTTGGCGAAACAACTTTTTAGGTTGTTTACAATTGTGTTTGTATTAATAGGTCTAATTTTTATTTGGCTTTTTACCTATGAACCCAATACTTCCGCTGGATTTTCAAATGAAGGTGGAAAGGAAGAAGAAGTTGTTTGGCAACCTAAAAATCCCATTTCTGAAATAGAAAACATGCCTTTTGAAGTCAAAAAGGGATATTACCTAATATCGGAGACTTCAAGGTATATGGGGCCTGGGGCAGCAAAAACCGAAGATAGGTATAGCGGTAACAATTTGGCATGTTCCAATTGCCACTTACAAAAAGGAGCCCAGGCAGGTTCAGGTTCTTGGGTGGGAATTTTAGAACGTTTTCCCCAATTTGGTGGTAGGGGCAATAAAATTGGGACTATAGAAGACCGCATTAACGGTTGTATGGAACGCAGTATGAACGGTAGAATGCTTCCGCCGGATTCAGATAAACTTGTGGCCATTGTTGCCTATATGAATTGGTTGAGCGAAGGCTTACCTGAAGATAGAAAGGCGGAATTTAAAGGGTATCCAAAGATTAAAATTCCGGATGAAAAGGTAGATTTAGTAAAAGGTAAGCAAGTGTATACCAAAGAGTGTGTTATTTGCCATGGAGAAAACGGAGCTGGGGTTTTGAGTCTAGAGGATAACAACAGTTATACGTACCCACCATTGTGGGGAGAAGATAGTTTTAATGATGGAGCGGGTATGCACAGGGTAATTACGTCGGCGGAATTTATAAAGAGTAACATGCCCTATTTACAAGCCACTTGGGATAACCCTAAACTTACCGATGAAGAAGCATACCATGTTGCGGGTTATATAAATAGCTTTAGCAGATCACATAAACTAAATACCGAAAATGATTATCCCGATAAAAAGCTAAAACCGGTGTCTACACCCTACGGTCCTTGGGTAGATGATTTTACGCCCGAGCAGCATAAATATGGACCGTTTCCACCTATAATGGATTTCTATAAGGAGAAATACGGAATTACTAAAACAAAGTAACCCCATGCGATTAGTATATCTGTTCATTATTTGTTTGCCTATATTTTCTATTGCACAGGATTCTGTAGCGGTAAAGAAAAAAGGAACCCTTTCAGGGCAATGGCGTACGTATTATATGATGACATCAAATAAGGGGGAGTTAAAAGACTTTAATGCTTTGGCAACCGGAGGTAAACTAAAGTATCAGTATAATTTATTGGAAAATTTAGAAATAGGCGCGGCATTGTATAATTCTACGAATTTAGGGTTACAAGATTTAACCATACCAGATGTAACAACCGGAAGAATTAGTAGATACGAAGAAGGATTGTTTGATAGGTTGGATTTAGAGAACGATGCAGTTTTTTTATTGGGAGAACTGTATGCGAAATATAAATTAAATAAGCACACCTTTACATTAGGTAGATTGAAGATCAATACACCCTTGATCAACCCCGAAGATGGTAGAATGATACCTACTTTGGTACAAGGTTTTTGGTATCGGTTTAATGCGGAAAAGGCAAAGTTTCAATTGGGCGTTTTAAATGAAATAGCACCGCGGTCAACCGGAGAGTTTTTTGATATTGGGGAAAGTATTGGTACCTATCCCGTAGGTAGAAACATTTATGGTAATACATCGGGGTATGGTGGTAATACTGAATCTGACTATGTATTAATGGCAAATGCGGATTTTAAGCTGTCAAAAGAATTTAGTGTAAATGTTTGGAACCAATATGTGGATAACGTCTTTAATGCTGTCTATATAAAACCTAAATTAAAAGTATCTAAAACTATTAGTTTAGAAGGGGAGTGGCTGCATCAAAATAAGGTAGGTGATGGTGGTAATACTATAGATTCTCTCAGGTATTACAATCAAAATTCATCGGACATATTAGGGTTAAAAATTGGGTATAAAAGTAAAGTAGGTTTACTATCATTAGGTTACGATAGAATATTGCCGAACGGTCAATTTTTATCACCTAGAGAGTGGGGTAGGGAAGACTTGTTCAGTTTTCAGAAAAGAGAACGTAGTGAAGGCTCTGCAGATAATCATGCGTTAGTGTTCAATTACATCAATTCCTCTAATATAATTGATGAAGAATTAAATCTAAAAACTATTTTAAGCGTAGGAAAACATTGGAAGGGCAGCGTAACCGATGCTACTTTGAACAAATATGCATTACCAGATTACACCCATATTAATTTAGATGTTTTCTTTACGATTAAAAAGTTAAAACATTTACGACCAGAACTATTGATCACTTCTAAAATTGCAAATGGGAATATTCCGAACAACCCTAACCTATATTTCAATAAGGTTGATATGTTTCATTTAGATTTAATTTTGAATTACAATTTTTAAACTATCCAACGGTATGGTAGTTAATGGTAAATAAAATTAGCCCTACTTTCTCATTTTACAAGTATTTATGCCTAACAATGAATATAGCGGGCAAAAGCTTATAAAAGTAGTTAAGATTAAAACACCGGCCACTGCTGCCATTAAATAGCCTATAATACCGGTAACAGTATCAGTATAGAATGTAGTCAACAACGCTACTGCGATAAAAAGTCTGATGAAACGGTCTGTGCTTCCCATATTTTTTTTCATAATATTAGTTTTAATGGTTTTTGATGTATTGTTATATGTAATGTTGTCGTAAGTTTTTAGACCTATACCAAAGGCAATGGTCATTCTAAATAGCTAATAGCCAAAGTAGTATTAATTGAGCACCTTTGGTATGATATTCGTCATGTTCAAAATTGACCAAAAACAAGGAATTGTATTGTAACTTTGGTTACAGCACCATTAATATGAATAAGGTATTTTTGCAAAAAGTTAGAGGACAATGGAAGCATATGTAGAGGCCTTTTTAAATGCGATTACCGGAACGTTAAGTTGGACATGGAAATCTATCATTTTCAACGTTCCATGGTATCTAAACTATTTTTGGGGATTGATTTTGATTTCCCTTATCGTATGGATATTGGAAATTGTTTTTCCATGGAGAAAAACTCAAGGTGTTTTTAGAAAGGACTTTTGGTTAGATGGCTTTTATATGTTTTTCAACTTCTTTTTGTTTGCCATTGCCATAAGTGGAATTTACAAGATACTGGGGGTTTTCTTTGAAGATATAGGTATTAAAGCCAATAGTTTAGCACTTATAGATATCTCTAATTGGCCTATGTGGGGGCAATTATTACTGTTTTTTATCGTATTGGATTTTGTACAGTGGTTTACCCATGTTTTGCTTCATAAATATGCATTTTTATGGAATTTTCACCAAGTGCACCATAGTGTAAAGGAAATGGGCTTTGCGGCTCATTTGCGCTATCATTGGATGGAGAATATATTCTATAAACCTTTAAAGACATTTGGGGTTATGATTCTTGGCGGTTTTGAACCGGAACAAGCGTATATTGTTCATTTTGCCGCTATAGCCATAGGTCATTTTAATCACTCCAATATTAAGATTACTTGGGGACCTTTAAAATATGTTTTAAATAATCCGGTAATGCATTTATACCACCATGCTTATGATTTACCAAAAGGTACATACGGTGTAAATTTTGGAATTAGTTTAAGTCTTTGGGATTATATATTTAAAACCAATTACATACCCGAAGATAGTGGGAATGTAAGACTAGGTTATCCGGGAGATGACGATTTGCCCAAGAGCTTTTTTGGGCAACTGGTACACGGTTTTGCACCCAAAAAGAAAAGTCGGCCTACTAAGACCGACTAACTTTTTACTCAAATTATAATGAAGTTGGGCAAACAAATTCCGTTACGGGAACACCAGCTTCTTTTATTGCCGCAAATCCACCTTTTACATCAATGAAGTTATGTATACCTCTACTTTTTAAGATAGACGATGCTATCATGCTTCTATAGCCACCTGCACAATGTAGGTAGAACAATTTATTGTCTGGAAACTTAGCTAAATGGTCATTAATGTAATCTAGCGGCGTATTAACAGCATCTATGATGTGTTCAGATAAAAATTCGGATTCTTTTCTTACATCAAAAACTGGAGGTTTCTCGGTCTCAATTGCTTTTTTAAGTCCGTCTGCATTAACCTGACTTACGGTGTCATACTCCATTGATGCATTTTTCCAAGCATCAAAACCTCCATCTAGGTATCCTAAGGTACCATCAAAGCCAACTCTAGATAATCTGGTGACCGCTTCTTTTTCCATACCTATAGGAGCAACTAATAAAATGGGTTGTTCTACATCGGCAATCAGGGCGCCCACCCAAGGTGCAAAACTTCCGTTCAATCCAATGAATATGGATCGAGGAACATGTCCTTTGGCAAAATCATCTTGATGGCGTACATCTAAAACAATGGCACCGGTTTCATTTGCTGCCGCCTCAAAAGCAGCTGGTGATAAAGCTCTTGTACCACGTTCCAAAACTTTTTTAACGTCCTCATAACCTTCTTTGTTCATTTTAACGTTCAATGGAAAATATTGCGGTGGAGGTAACAATCCGTCGATTACCTCATCAATAAACTCTTCTTTGGTCATATCCGCGCGCAAAGCATAGTTCATCTTTTTCTGGTTGCCTAGCGTGTCTACCGTTTCTTTCATCATGTTTTTTCCGCATGCAGAACCGGCTCCATGGGCAGGATATACAATTACGTCATCTGCCAGTGGCATTATTTTTTCTCTTAAACTGTCATACAAAAAACCTGCAAGATCACGCTCTGTGATTTCTCCCATTTTCTGTGCTAAATCTGGTCTGCCTACATCACCCAAAAACAAGGTGTCACCACTAAAAATGGCATAGTCTTTACCTTGTTCATCTTTTAGTAGATATGTTGTACTTTCCATTGTATGCCCAGGTGTGTGTAGTGCAATAATGGTAACATTACCCAATGTGAACAATTCATTGTCCTTGGCTATATAGGCATCAAACGACGGATTCGCCTGTGGACCATATATAATTTTTGCGCCGGTTTCTTTAGCTAACGTTACATGACCACTCACAAAATCTGCATGAAAATGCGTCTCAAAAATATATTTGATCTTGGCATTATCGGAATTTGCTTTTTTAATGTAAGGTTGTACCTCCCGTAACGGGTCAATTATAGCCACTTCACCATTACTTTCAATGTAATAGGCGCCTTGTGCAAGACAGCCTGTATATATTTGTTCTACTTTCATTGTACTATATATTTTGATTAATACCACAAAATTATCTTATGTAATGCAGGTGTACAGTGACATTGGTCACATAAGAAAAATTTTACCTAAAGAATTCCATGTAGAATATAAAAGCGGCCATTACTAATATGAAATAGCCAAAACCTTTCTTTAGTTTGTTACCGTCAATGAAATTGCTGAGGTAACTACCTATGAAAATGCCTATCAATGAAAGAAAGGTGAAAAGCGCTAAAAATTGCCAATCGATAAGCATAGTCATTGCATCACCTAATAAGAAACCCAATAAAGATTTTATAGCGATGATGATCAAAGAAGTGCCAACGGCAACCTTCATTTCAACGTTTGCTAAAATGACCAATGCCGGTATAATTAAAAATCCGCCCCCTGCGCCAATAAGTCCCGTAATACTTCCCACCAATAGACCTTCCAACAAAATTAGAGGGTAGTTATAGGTAACCGTTCCGGTATTCTCAATACATTTTTCTTTTTTTAGCATTGAGTAAGCTGCTGGTATCATTAAAATAGCAAATAGCCCAAACATGGCCATTCTACGTGTAAATTGAAAACTATCTATTTCGAATAAAATGTTCGGTAATGCCGGTACAACATAATGTCTTACCATGGTTACACCTATAATGGCCGGAAAACCAAAAACGATAGCGGTACGCCAATCTACGTAACCTTTTAAATGTTGTTTATAACCACCTACCAGTGCGCTTGCACCAACTATAAAGAGAGAATACGCAGTTGCAGCTTTTTCATTAATTGAAAAAAGATAGGCTAAAACGGGCACGGCAAGAATGGAGCCTCCCCCGCCAATAAGACCTAAAGATATACCAATAATTAGGGCGCTGATATACCCTAGAATATGCAATACTTCCATGTAATTTATTTAGTATCACAAAAGTAGAGCGGTGTAGAAACCTGTGCAGTAACAAAGGTTACAGAGGTATTATAAATCTAAAATTTTTAAATAGTTACGGTGTAGTTTTATTTTTCCCATTTCTTCCAACTTTTTTAAAAGTCTAGAAATTACGACCCTTGAACTATGTAGGTCATATGCAATTTCTTGATGGGTACTATGAATAATATCATCTTTTGTTACTCTGGCTTTTTCCTTTAAATAACCAATTAAACGTTCGTCCATTTTTTGGAACGCAATATTATCCAAGGTATTTAAAAGTTCATTTAATCTCTCATGGTAACTATTGAATACAAAATTGCGCCAAGACTTATATTTGGTAGTCCATTCTTCCATTTTTTGAATAGGCACCATGATCAGTTTGGTATCTGTTTCGGCTATGGCCCTAATTTCACTTTTGTTATCTCCCATACAGCAAGCCATGGTCATGGAACAGGTATCACCTTTTTCCAGATAGTATAGCAGTAGTTCATCGCCATCTTCATCTTCTCTTAAAATCTTAATAACACCAGAAATTAGTAAAGGCATACCCCTTACAAAGTCGCCGATCTCCATGAGTTTGAAACCTTCCGGCACTTCTTTGAACGTACCTACTTGAACTATTTCATTAATAAGCTCATTTTCGAATGTTTTACCATATGCTGCGGTCAAGTCTTGGATCATGTTCGTTTTAATTGATATTCTTAGCTATTTTCTTATCATAAGTAAAAAACATGTTTGCCCATATGGATTTTGAAACCGCCGCGATCCATGGCATTGTCAGTATTAGGACAACCACAATACTTATGAATAGGCTTACCAATGAATGTTGTAAATTAAAAATCAAGGACAAAACATATGTTGCAACGGCAACGGCAATACCAACGGCATACGAAACATACATAGATCCGGTATAGAAACTGGGTTCTATGCTGTATTTTAACTTACACTTAGGGCAATGGTCTTTTACCTTGTTGAAATTACTTAATTTATAGGGATTAGCTTCAAAGAATTCCCCTTTATGACATCTAGGGCATTTTAAAAAGAGGATACTGTACAATTTAGAGCCTTTTAAATTATATATCAAAACTATGATAACTGAATATGCTATACGGTAACATTGGTTACATAGCATGTTTTAAACTGTTTTAATGTTCATGAAAAGTTAGGGGTATTACTTTTCTATTGAACTGATATAAATCATATTTTTTGGTTTTTATGACGTGTATGTTTGTTATTAAATAAGATAAATATGTGCTCGCTTGTTCAAAAGTATAATGTACCAGGACCCAGATATACAAGTTACCCTACCGTACCTTTTTGGGATGTAAATACCTTTTCAGGTAAGAAATGGGAAGAAACGGTGAAAAAAAGTTTTCATGCCAGTAATTCTTTGACCGGTATCAGTCTTTATATTCATTTACCGTTTTGCGAAAACATGTGCACATTCTGCGGATGTCATAAGCGAATTACCAAAAGGCATGATGTAGAATTACCTTATATAAAATCGATCTTAAAAGAATGGAGTTTGTACAGGGCAATGTTCGATGAAAAACCAGTTATAAAAGAATTGCATTTGGGTGGTGGTACACCTACTTTTTTTAGTCCAGAACATTTAGTGTTTTTAATTGAGGGTATTTTAAGACACGCCGATAAAGCCCCTGATGCCGAATTTAGTTTTGAGGGGCACCCTAACAACACCACTAAAGAACATTTACAAGCATTATATGAAGTAGGGTTCAGAAGAGTAAGTTTTGGTGTTCAAGATTACAATGAAACCGTTCAAAAAGCAATACATAGAATTCAACCTTTTGATAATGTAAAAAATGTTACTGATTGGGCTAGTGAAATAGGATATACATCAATAAGTCATGATATCATTTTTGGGTTACCGCATCAAAAACTTGAACATGTGATAAATACTATTGAAAAGACCAAGGAGCTTAAACCGGACCGTATTGCTTTTTATAGTTATGCACATGTGCCCTGGTTGGCAGGTAATGGGCAAAGAGGCTATAATGAAGAAGATTTACCGGCTGGTGATGAAAAGCGAAAACAATATGAACTTGGCAAAGAACTCTTGTTAAAATTTGGCTATCACGAAATTGGAATGGACCATTTTGCCCTCGAGACCGATAGTTTATATCAAGCGATGGAGAAGGGAAGTCTACATAGAAATTTTATGGGCTATACCAGTTTTAATACCCATTTAATGGTAGGCTTAGGAGCTTCTAGTATAAGTGATAGCTGGTTTGGTTTTGCACAGAACGTGAAAAATGTAGAGGAATATCAAAATCTGGTGGAAAATGATATTATACCGTTATATAGAGGACATATTTTAACGGATGAAGATCAAATAATTAGAAGGCATATCTTAAATTTAATGTGCCAGTTTAAAACAACTTGGACAGCCTTTAAACTATATCTACCGCAAATGGATGACATTCTAGATCGACTTAAAGAATTGGAAGAAGATGGAATAGTAACCGTTAAGGAAAATAGTTTAACCATTACAGAAAAGGGTAGACCATTTGTGCGAAATGTGTGTATGGCATTTGATTTGCCTTTACAAAAGAAAAAGCCAAATACTCGGTTGTTTTCAATGACCGTTTAAGTATATCGTCGTCAGTTTAATTACTAAATACAAAATCATGAAAAAAATTATAGTACTTACAGATTTTTCAGAACCTTCGGAAAACGCCTTAAAAGCTGCTGCGGATCTGGCTAAAAAGCATGATGTGGAACTTTTTGTGGTGCATATGTTAGAACTTAACCAAGCCATATTAACCTCACCGGATGGTATGTATATAGAACAGACCGTCTTTTTAGTAAAACTGGCAGAGAAAAACTTGGAAGAGTTTCTACAAAAACCATATTTAGACGGTATAAAAGTGACACCGGTCATTAAACATTATAAAGTTTACAGTGAGTTAGACGCTATCGCAGAAGAACACAATGCAGATTTAATAGTAATGGGCTCTAATGGTTCTAGCGGATTTGAAGAAATATTCATTGGTTCAAATGCCGAAAAGGTAGTTAGAAATGCTACTGTACCGGTATTGGTCATAAAAGGAGAAGTAAATGGCCTAAGCATTGATAGATTTGTATTTGCCTGTGATTTCAATGACGATAACTTACCGGCTTTTCAAAAAGCCAGAGAGTTTGCAGACATGATCAATGCTAAAATGGAAGTAGTGTTCATAAATACACCTAATGATGCGTTTATGAGCAATAGGGATGCATATCAAAAAATAAATAAGTTTCTTACGAAAGCGAATGCCGCCGTTCAGGTTGAAATCTACAATGATTATAGTGTAGAGCAAGGAATCTTAAATTATGGTAATACCATTTTAGCAGATGCCATTGCAATGCCTACCCATGGTAGAAAAGGAATTTCACATCTGTTTAATGGCAGTATAGGCGAAGATGTTGTCAACCATGCAAGAATACCCGTGATTACCTTTAAAATATAGCAGCTAACCAAAGCCTATAAACAAAATCAACCCAAAGGAAATTTATCCTTGGGGTTGTTTATTTATATACTTTAGATGATGGTTTAGTTACCTAAGTGCTCATTGTAAAATTTCCAAGCTTGCTGTGCAACATCTCTCCCTAATTTTAAGCCTGCAACATTATCCGCTTGTATATGATAACCGCCCATAACCCTAGATATGCCCGCCATATTTGCAGCCTCGGTAAATGTAGGAAAGGTAATGGTCACGGGCTTTCCATAATACGCCGTATCTATTTCGGTTAAGCTACCGGGAATTAGTTCCACAGACTCTCCAAAGTAATCGTTACCGGTAAATAAACGTAACACTTCTGCGCAACCACCGCTAATAGTACTATGACCGGAAGTATAACTGGGAAATGGTGGACAAAGAAAAATATCTGGTGAATAAGGCCTCCATTCCTGTCCGTTCATTTCAATTATTCCTTTACCTGGTCCGCCCCAGGCTTTTATTTTTTTATCCTTATAGTACTCATGTACTAGGGCATAAGGTCTTGCGTAATCATAGAACATTTTTGAATCCCAAGAAGCAATAAAAGCATCCATCGCAGTAATTTCCGTTAAGAAATACATTTTTACATCTTGGTCTAATGTATGATTGTCGCGACGAGAAACGTCTTGTGCAAATTTAAGCCAGTGTCCTGCCTGTTGCACAGATTGGGGACCGTCTCGCATAAATTCCACCAGAGCTTTGTCCTCATCAGAAAGGTTGGCTTGTAAATCGACCACTTCTTTTACTTCTTCTTTTAATTGCTCTGAACCAACCATTGGTGGTGGTCCCGGTCTAAATTGATCGGCAGATGACATAGTAATAGGTTTAACCTTTTGCCAGTATGGTGTAAGGCATCCTGGGGCATATTGACCACCGTTACCATCGGAGAAATATTTTGGTTGCCAACGGTTGATATCGGTACTTTCATCTGCGGTATTTACTGGGCTATAATGGGTATAGTCAAAATAAGCTTCTCCGTTAGAGCCTTCCACTTCACCATATTGGTTGCTGCCATCATTTTTTCTTGCATCTATTATAGCTTTGGCAGATAAATTACCAATTCCTTCAGGCGTTGTTGGATCTGTAGCGGTATTGTCAGGGTCTAAACCTAATTGAACCATGAATTCCCTGAACATTTTGGTATCGGAATAGTAGTATTCTTTCATAGTACCAAAAGCAGCGTAGCTTATAGCTATTTCTTTGTTTTTAAGGGTCTGTTCGGTCAAAGGCCTTCTATCAATATTAGTCAAGTAAACGGGAATGGCATTTTTATCATATCTAGACCAGGCATCGAAAATAGAAGTAAAGATCAAACCCAAGTAGCGAGATGTTATCGTAGGTCTGGGTTTAAATTTCTCTGTGTCCGATGCAGTGGCATCCAAAGCCATTTTTCCCCATTTATAGGCAATATTGTCAACACCCTTTGGTTCTTCAGGTTTTTCTTGTGCCAAATTGATGGTAGCGGATATGACGATAAATGCTACCGATAAGAGTAATTTATAATTCATTCTTGTAGTAGTTGGTTGTTTTTTTGCTGTTTTAAATATAATAATGAGTTTTCAACCATTAAAATTTAAGCTGTAAGAACATTCTGCATATAATCAAATAATTGCTGCATTTGAGGTTGTCCTTTCTTTTTACCGCGTCTACCTGCAAAATAGAGAACAAACCACAGCGCAATAAGTACTATCATTATGATGATTTGAATATGATATTCTTTATATAAAGATGCACTGGAATATGCCCATATTGCTACAATGATAAACAGGGTTGCAATGACAAAGTGAACAAACATAAAGAAGGTCCATAGGGTTGGGTTAGGTCCAAAAATGCCATATAATTTACAACTGCCATCATCCTTATCCTCAAATTCTAAGTGTAGTTGTGGCGACCAAAAATGATTTTCTTTTTCATTGAGTTTGATAAAAATATGTTCGCCCAATCTCTTGACAAGAAAAGGAGGTTTGGCAGCATGTTCAAATTTAGATATTATAAATTCTTTAGGTTTGGTCACGTGCATTTGAAACCTTGGGCGAAGCACTATTTCGTTCGGTAGCGGTTTCATATGATTTAATTTATTTGGTTATTGTCATTAGTTATGACATTCTATAGCACTAGATACCAATTGGGTAACTGGAGCAGGGGATACATAAGGAATACCCAAGCCAAGACCTCTAAGAATAAAAAGCGCACCAATAATAATTACAAATACGGGAATGGCTTTTTGCACTTTTTGTCTAATGCCTCCTTTTAATAAGTTGCTAAAATAAATGGCAGCCGTCATTAGCGGTAAAGTACCAACGCCAAAAAGCATCATATATAAACTGCCCTGCAAAGCATCACCCATGGCAATAGAACCAAAAAGAGCCATATATACTAGACCACATGGTAAAAAACCATTTAGAAAACCAATGGTTAAAAATGTATCGGGCGATTTCTTTTTAAGCTCTTTGCCCAATTGATTTTTAACTTTTGATATGACTTTGTAAATAGGTTTGGACAAGTTGTACTTGTTGAAAGTCTGATACGGAATCAAAACAATCAGGATCATTATAATACCAATAGCAATAGAAAGTTTCTGTTGTATACCAAAGATGGAAAGCCCTTTACCTAATAGTCCAAATACAAGACCTATGATACCGTAAGCCAATAGACGACCAAAATGATAGATAAATATTTGTCCGAATTTTTTATAATTATTTGTTCTATCTACGGGAAGCATAAAGGCAATGGGTCCGCACATACCTACGCAGTGCAAACTTCCCATAAGACCTAGTATAAGGGCAGATAATAACATGGTTTATAAGGTTATACTTTCTTTATGTAAAAATTCTTTACCGGCATATTCCCAGAAAATTTTTATATCCCAACGACCTTCCAACAATTGATTGTCCGGTATGAGCAATTGTGAATTGGATAAACTAATGGGCAAATTAAAATCCAAATTCTTGTTGGAAGGTCTATAAAGGGATACGATACCATTGATATTGGTATCATTAAATCCATCGGGAAAAATAACGAGTAAACCCTCTGGAGATTTTTTGAGTCTTATTTGTGACGACGCTGCACGTGCGTTGGTCTCCGCATCTATTTCTTTTTGATAGCCAAGCTCTGCTTTATAATATTCTTCTGTCACCAGATCATGGTTGGCATCATGACTTGTGGTCATTTTAACCACAAAAAACATAATAAAACTAATGAAAGCTATAATAGCTATTACAATACCGGTACCCCAATTAATTTTCATGATGCTATATTTTTATTGGCACCGCCAAAGGGAATAATACCCCGAAGCTTGCCTCTAATTTAAAAGTTTGTATTCTTTGAATGCCTCATGAACTAGCCCTGAGGTATTTTACTTATAACTACGTGGTGCTAAAAAACGAGCCGTAGTGGTCTCAATTAATTTATCGTTACTATACACTCCAATTTTAAGGTTATTCTTATCGCCGCTTAGCGCAGATGCATTAATTTCTATGAACAAAGTACCTTCAGCAAGGGCTTCTGGTTCAACATCAAAATTCTCATGTCTAACCAGTTTAATTTCTCCTTTGGGAGAGATGAGTTCAAAATGAACATTTTCAACCGCCTTTGTAGTTTTGTTCAACAATTTATAGGTGTAAACATTGCTAATGATGTTTCCTTCCTTATGTTCATATAGCTGTCCGGGTAACCTTAGAATATTTGCTTCAAGGTCATTTCTTAAAAACATCATACCAATAAGAACACCTGTTAAAATCACTAGAACAGCGGTATATCCTTTTAAGCGAGGCGTAAATTTGAACTTTTCCTTTTTGGTAATCTCATCTTCACTGGCATAACGTATTAATCCCTTGGGCAGGTTTACCTTTTCCATGATCGTATCGCATTCATCTATACAAGCAGTACAGTTAACACACTCTAGTTGTGTTCCGTTTCTAATATCTATACCAGTTGGGCAAACGTTTACACATTGAAAACAGTCAATACAATCCCCATGGCCCAAAGCTGTTCTATCTTCATTTTTACGCCATTTTTTTCTACCGTTTTCAGCTTCACCACGTTTATGGTCATAGGCAACGACAATAGATTTATTATCTAATAAAACTCCTTGCATACGACCGTATGGACAGGCAATGATACAAACCTGTTCTCTAAACCATGCGAATACAAAATAGAATACCGCGGTGAAAATCAATAATGATACCATGGTACTAATGTGCTGTGCAGGTCCGTCGGTAATGTATTGTATCAAGCGATCACTACCTATTAGGTAAGCAAGAAATACATTGGCTATAATGAACGATATGATAAAAAAGATGAACCATTTTAAGGCACGTTTTCTGATTTTTTCAGCATTCCATTCTTGCCTATCCAACCGCATTTGAGCACCACGATCACCATCTATCCAATATTCAATTCTACGGAACACCATTTCCATGAATATGGTCTGTGGGCACATCCATCCGCAGAAAATGCGTCCAAAAGCCACGGTAAATAGAGCTATGAAAACTACACCAATAATCATGGAGATGACAAAAAGGTGAAAGTCTTGCGGATAAAACGGAAATCCAAAGATGTTGAATCGTCTTTCCAGCACATTGAACATTAAAAATTGGTTGCCGTTTATTTTGATAAAAGGAGACGCGATCAAAAAGGTAAGTAAAACGTAGCTTACATATTTTCTATACTTATACAGTTTGCCACTGGGTTTTTTTGGAAATACCCAAGCCCGTTTTCCATCTTCCTTTATGGTTCCGATAGAATCCCTGAAATGATCTTGATCTTGTGACATTTTATCTTTTTAACAGCATGTACAAGGCATTGCCTTGCACTAAAATTTAGTTCATAGTAACCGCAGCCGAGTCGATTGCAACTTCTGGAGCAACAACTTCTTCTGTACTATTTTCAACGGGGGCGTTAGGGTCTTCCCAAATATCACCTTCGGGTGCCTTGGGGTTTGCTGGTGTGGTACCTTGAAAACTTAATACATAACTAGCTACTTGCGCAATTTCAGCAGGTTTCAGGTTTTGTTTCCAAGCGATCATACCCTTACCATCACGACCACCTTCAGATATGGTATTGAACACATTCTTAATGCCACCGCCAAGAATCCAATGGTTGTCGGTTAAATTTGGACCAATACCACCGCCACCATCAGCCATATGACACGCAACACAGTTACTTTCAAAGATGCCTTTACCTGCATTTAGGTCTGCCGCATCGGTCAATAGTTCAACAGTACTGGCATCAACAAGATCTTTAGCGGTTTTTTTGTACGCTTCAATTTCTAATTGGGCGGCAGCCACTTCTTGCTCGTATTCAAGGTCTTGGTCATAATCGTTAAAGACATGAAAGCGAGCCAAGTAAACTACCCCAAAAACAATAGAGGCATAGAAAAGATATACCCACCAAGGGGGTAAATTGTTATCTAGTTCACGTATACCATCATAGTTATGGTCAAGAATAATTTCCTCTTCTGACTCTATTGGCTTGCTGCCCAACATTTTGGCATACATTTTTTTACCCCAGGTCCATTCCCACTTTTTTTCCTTCTCTGCCAAGTATCTTACTTTGGCTTCATCATCTAAAGTATTATAAAGCACATTTTCAATAGCTTGAACAATGAAGGCAATTGCAATTAATAGCAATAAGATAAGTGTCATAAAACCGAACATTAAAGTAGGGTAGGCTATAAAAGCCGGCTTGTCGCCACTATCAATATAAATTTCCATAAGTACGATGACCAAGAAGAAGGCCACGGTTATTCTCAACCACCAAGCTGTAGTATTTTTCATATTTCGTTATTTAGTTGGTTATCTTCTTCTAAAGGCAATTCGCTAACTTCTTTTATGTATGATTTTGATGCGGTTATGACCCACCAGAATAACAATGTGAAGAACACAAAGAAGATTAGTAATGATATCATGGGGTAGGTAGCTACACCATCAATAGTTTCCATGTAACCTTTTACAAATTTGAACATGACTTTTAGTTTTTGTTATCAGATAATAGTTCTCCAGTTTCCTTCACTTTTATATCCGTACCCAAACGTTGTAGGTAAGCAATAAGGGAAACAATTTCACGATCTCTCATTTCTATAAAATCCTCGCCATTTTCTGCAGCATATTTTTTATCGGCTTCATAAGTCTTTGCAAAATCAGGATCGCTGTACAGGTTCTTTTCAATTTGTGTTGCTTGCGCATCCATTGAAGCTTCTGCACTTGCAATGTCTTCATCTGTATAAGGAACACCTAAACTGACCATAGCTTCCATTTTTGCTTGTATATCGCTTCTATCATGCTCATTTCTAACCAGCCAAGCATATGCGGGCATTATAGAACCAGATGAGGTGCTTTGTGGATCGTACATATGGTTTAAGTGCCAGTTGTCCGAGTATTTGCCACCAACCCTTAATAGATCCGGCCCTGTACGTTTGCTACCCCAAAGGAACGGGTGGTCATAAACAAACTCCCCAGCTTTGGCATACTCACCATAGCGTTCCACTTCACTTCTAAATGGGCGTACCATTTGAGAGTGACAGCTAACACAGCCTTCACGAATGTATAGGTCACGACCTTCTAATTCTAAAGGTGTATATGGTTTTACACTTGTAATGGTAGGTATGTTGGACTTTACCAAAATAGTAGGGACAATTTGAATAATACCTCCAATTAATATGGCAATAGTAGCCAGAATGGTCAATTGAATTGGCTTACGCTCTAACCAAGTATGGAAAGTTTCGCCAGCGGTTCTTCTTTTAGATACACGTGTTAGTGCAGCAGCTTCAGCTAGTTCATCTTTAATAACGCTACCAGCTTTAATAGTGCGTACTACGTTGTATATCATTACAATTGCACCAACAATATAAAGGCTACCACCAATGGCACGCATCCAATACATAGGCATGATCTCGTTTACGGTTTCTAAAAAGTTACCGTAGACCAAAGTACCATCAGGATTAAAATCTTTCCACATTAGGGCCTGTGTAAATCCGGCAACGTACATTGGTAAGGCATACAGTATAATACCAAGTGTACCGATCCAGAAGTGGAAGTTGGCCAATGGGGTAGAGAATAATTTCTTCTTGGTCATTTTTGGTACTAACCAATAGATCATACCAAAGGTTAAGAAACCGTTCCATGCCAACGCACCTACATGCACGTGGGCAATAATCCAATCACTGAAGTGGGCAATGGCATTTACGTTTTTAAGTGAAAGCATGGGACCTTCAAAAGTTGCCATACCATAACCAGTGATAGCGACCACCATAAATTTTAGAACAGGATCAGTGCGTACCTTGTCCCATGCTCCACGTAAGGTTAATAGTCCGTTGATCATACCACCCCAGGATGGAGCCAATAACATGATGGAAAAGGCAACCCCTAAGTTCTGAGCCCAGTCTGGCAAAGCAGAATATAATAGGTGGTGCGGACCAGCCCATATATAGATGAAAATTAGCGACCAGAAGTGAACAATAGACAGTCTATAGGAGTAGACAGGTCTGTTTGCCGCTTTAGGTACAAAATAATACATAAGCCCCAAAAATGGAGTAGTCAAAAAGAAAGCAACCGCATTATGCCCATACCACCATTGTACCAATGCATCTTGCACACCGGCGTAGACAGAATAACTTTTTAATGCCGTAACCGGTAGTTCTAAGCTATTGAAAATATGGAGTACCGCAACGGTAACAAATGTTGCCAAGTAGAACCAAATAGCCACATAAAGGTGACGTTGTCTTCTTTTGATCATGGTACCTATGAGGTTAACACCAAAAGCGACCCAAACAACGGCAATGGCTATATCTATTGGCCATTCTAACTCAGCGTATTCTTTAGAACTGGTATACCCTAAGGGTAAGGTAATGGCAGCGGCTACAATAATCAATTGCCAGCCCCAAAAGTTGAATTTGCTTAAAAAATCGCTATACATGCGAGCTTTCAACAAACGTTGGGTAGAGTAGTAGACACCCGCATAAATAGCATTACCTACAAATGCAAAGATAACGGCATTGGTATGTAAAGGCCTTAGACGACCAAAGCTTAACCATGATATGCCGTCGGTTAAATTAGGGAACATGAACATAAAGGCTAACAATAAGCCTACGGACATACCCACAATACCCCAAAACATGGTTGCATAAAGGAAATTTTTCACGATTTTGTTATCGTAATAAAACTGCTGTACTTCCATAATTATACTTGTTTATTTAGTTGGATTTTATTTTTATTATTTGGAGAACAGAGAGAAAAGAATTTAGAGAATAGACTCTTATTTATTTGCATCTGTTCCACCCGTTCATTTATTTACTTCACTCTTCACTCTTCACTTTCTTTGGCTTTACCAATTCATCCTCAAAAAGCATTCTTACAGAAGGTGTGTAAGCATCGTCATATTGTCCTTTTTTGACCGATACGATAAAGGCGGCAAAAAAGATAATTGCGACCACTAGGCTAATTGCCAATAAAACATAGATTACACTCATACCAATCTTAATTATTCGGTAAATTTAGGGGGGTAGGCTACCTTAGAAAATGACAATTGTCATACTTTGATTTTTTTCTTAAAAAATATAAAAGAGGAGAAGGTTTTATGGTTGATTTTTGCTATTTAAAATATTGGTAAATAGGGTTGTAAGTGTATTTTGTTGAAGTTTGAAATAGTAGGTATTACCAACTAAATAAAGAAGAATATTACACGGCAAACCTGTTTATGAGATTTGTCTGTACATACATCTAAATAATCTAAGGCCGTGTGTTTTTTAGGATCGAAATCAAGACAGTTTTGTGCCAATAAAATTAGTCATGATTGTAGTAAATGCAACAATACTAATAGAGCTTAATGGCATAAGAATAGCGGCAATTACAGGTTCTAGCTGTCCGGTTACCGCAAAATATAAGCCCACGCAATTATAGAGCAGCGATAGCATAAAACTCATTTTAATAATACGGATCGCTTTTTTAGATGCAAGTATATAACTGTACAATTGTTGAAATTTAGAAGCGTCTAAGATGGCATCACACGCAGGAGAGAAGACGTTGATGTTTTCAGATATGGCGATACCTACATTACTTTGTGCCAATGCACCGGCATCATTTAACCCATCACCAACCATAAGCACCTTTTTGCCTTGATCTTGTAATGTTTTAATAAATGCTAATTTATGCTCTGGTTTTTGATTGAAGAATAAGGGGGTAAGTTTGGGCAACAAAGCTTCCAATCTAGTTTTTTCTCCCTCATTGTCCCCAGATAAAATTGCCAGGTTCAAGGTCTGCGACATATTCTTGAAAGTAGTAGATAACCCTTCACGATATTGATTTTGAAAAACATACCTGCCCTTGTAATTGTTATTGGCACTAATGTACATAGAGGTGTCAAGCATATTTTCAGGGATTGCTCTGCCAACAAAATTTGCCGATCCAATTTTCATTTTTATGTTTCCCTTACTACTTTCAAGTCCTTTACCAATATGCTCTTCATACTCATCTAAGGTGATGATATTCTGTTCTTTAAGCAGATCATATAAAGATCTGCTTAAAGGGTGGTTAGATGCCCTTATGGTATTCTTTAAAAGAGATTCTTCCTCTGCGGTCAAAGGCATGCCTTCATAATAAGCAGTGCTTTTTTGACTTGTGGTAATGGTACCTGTTTTATCAAAAATGGCAGTATCTATTTTGGCTAGTTGCTCAATGGTCTGGGTATTTTTAATGTAGAATTTTTTCTTGCCAAAAATGCGTAGCATATTTCCTAGGGTAAAAGGAGAAGCCAAAGCAATGGCGCATGGGCAAGCAATGATCAATACCGCCGTAAATACGTTCATGGCCTTAGTAGGGTCACGGAATAACCAAAAGGTGGTAGATACAATAGCAATAGTAAGTACAGCAATGGTAAAGCGCTTACCAATACTATCGGTCAGGTTTTGAAAAGTGGTGGTTTTATCTGTCTTGAAAATAGCATTACTCCATAATTGTGTAAGGTAACTTTGCGAAACGGATTTTAAGGCTACCATTTCAATAACACCATTTAACTGTTTTCCACCAGCAAATAATTGTTCGCCAATTTCTTTTTTTACAGGTTCAGATTCCCCAGATACAAAACTATAATCAATTTGTGCACTGCCGTATACTAAGGTGCCGTCTACAGGGATCATTTCTTCGTTTCTGATCAATATGCGATCCCCTTTTTCAATATTTTGAACAGGCACGGTTTCCTCGGTTCCGTCTGTGTTCAAACGGGTAATGGCAATAGGAAAATAGGACTTATAATCTCGCTCAAAAGATAGAAAACTGTAGGTTCTTTGTTGAAAGAATTTGCCGAGTAAAAGAAAGAAAACCAACCCTGTAAGAGAGTCAAAAAATCCGCTACCCAGGTCAAAAGCAATATCAAAAGTACTTCTGAGAAAAAGCACTAGAATGCCTAAAGCAATGGGTACATCAATATTTAAGAGTTTGGCACGTAGCCCTTTGAAAGCCGATACAAAATAGTCCCATCCGGCATAAAAGACTACAGGTATTGAAAAAACGAACATCATCCACCGAAAAAGACCTTGATACTGGTTAAGCCAAAATTCACCACCGGAAGCCGCACTGGAACCCAGGTCAAAATATTCTGGGAAAGATAAAAACATAACATTGCCAAAAGCAAAGCCTGCAACCCCAAGTTTGTATATCAGGCTTCTATCGGTCGCTTTCTTTTTTCCTTCAAAATCCTCTAAAGATATATATGGTTCATATCCAATTTTTGCCAATAGTAAAACTAGGGACTTTAATCCAAACTCTTTTGTATAGGTAACCCTAATGGTTTTCTTTGGGAAATCTACTTGAGAGTTCGTTACATTGTTGTTCAGTTTGTTCAGGTTTTCCAAAATCCAGATACATGAACTACAGTGTATTGTGGGTATATAAAGATTAACGATCTGTATGTTGCCATCATTAAATTCTAGTAGTTTGGTAATGATATCTTCATTATCCAAAAAATCATATTTGCCTTCTATGGCTTTTGGTGTAGAACCGGCCGCTTCTTGCAATTCGTAATAATGGGAGAGGTCGTTAGATGAAAAAATTTCATATACGGTCTTGCAACCGGTACAACAAAAAGACTTTTCTTCAAAAGTGATCAGTTGCCTATCACAAGGATCTCCGCAATGATAACATGTATCAACCTTCATAATCATTTACCAATTAAGTTTACAAAGGTGAAAACCAATCACTTTTTAAAACATGATAATTGTCAGTTCTTAGCATAATTGGCTTGTTTAATTTTGTGCTATATTAAATTGTATAGCCATGGAAAGTAGATGTGAGAACTGTATTATTAGACAATTTAATTCGCTACGAGCATTGAGTAAAGAAGAGCTAAAAAAGGTCTCCAATGCCAAAATTTCCAAAAAGATAAAAAAGGGAGATGCATTGTTTTCAGAAGGGCAAAAGTTAGATGGCGTTTACTGCGTACGTAACGGTGTTTCTAAGTTGTCCAAGCTTAGTAGCAACGGGAAGGAGCAAATAGTAAAATTGACCAATAGGGGCGAAATAATGGGGCAACGTTCTGTAATTGCAGAGGATTATACCAATTTGGGCGCCACGGCGATCAATGATATGGAGGTATGTTTTATTCCCAAAGAAATAATTACGACAACTTTAAATACCAATCCATATTTTTCTTTAGAAGTGTTACGGCATATGGCACACGATTTAAAAGAGGCAGATGATGTCATTGTAAATATGTCCCAGAAGACCGTAAAACAGCGCCTTGCAGAGGCATTGTTGTATTTGAGACAGAACTATGGCGAAGACGAAAACGGTTTTCTGTTACTCACGTTAAGTAGAGATGATTATGCCAACATTGTAGGTGCCGCAACGGAATCTTTGATTAGAATGCTATCCGATTTTAAAAAGAAAGGGCTTATTAAAACCGAAGGTAAAAAAATAGGTATCGTAAACGATTGTGCCTTAAAAGAACTCATAGACGGATTTTAAAATTTCCATGATCTGATAAATGTCATAGTTTCTAGGGACCATGACATCTACATTTATTTTCATATTGATACGTTCTACTCATGAAAAACATTCTAATACCTACAGATTTTTCTTTGGCCGCATGGAATGCTACCGAGTTTGCACTACGTCTTTTTGCCAATACTACATGTACGTTCTATTTTTTAAATGCCTATACACCAGAAATTTACAGTAATAGATTAATGGCGGGTAATGCTGTTGTAGAAGCCAAAGCTTGTACTGCACAGAAAGCATCGGAAAAGGGACTTTCAATGTTGCTGTCACGTGTTAAAAAGCAACATGGTAATCACCGTCATACCTATGTGAAAATCCCAACATTTTCATTATTGATTGAAGAAGTGAAAGAAGCCATAGAAAAGTATGCTCTAGATTTTATAGTAATGGGCGCAACAGGAGAAGAAGAGGACCCTTCTTGTTTAATGGGTAGAAATGCGGTAAGGATTTTGGATAATGTACAAAATTGCCCTGTTTTAGTAATACCAAAAAAGTTTACGTTTAGGGACCTAGCCAATATTGCCTTGGTGTCAGATACAAATTATTTTTATAAGGGAAACGAATTGAATTCATTGTTACAAGTATGTAGCGGTTTTAATAGCAGAGTTCATATTCTGAATTTTCAGAAATCTAATGATCATTTGAATACCCTTAAAAAATTGAATTTGTATACCATAGATAAAACACTACATAATGTATCACATGAATTTTACAATATATCGGTTAAGGACGCTTTATCTTTTACTTTAAGTACTTTCATTGATCAAAATAATTGTCAATTGGTTGTGGTATTCAGTAGTAATCATGAGTTTATGAAAAACCTGAGGCTTAATTATGTCATTGACAAGGCACATTTTTGTAAAGATGTGCCTATACTTTCATTAAAATCAATTGAAAATTGATGGCTGCTTTCAAATGATGAAAATAGAAAATCTGTAGTAATGTTTTTGCAATTGGTGTAGGGTGAATTCAAAAGCACTAAAGTTTTTTTTAGAACAAATGAACAATCACGGGAACATCGATCATTTATAAATATCTTTAGCGAAAATAACGAACCTAAATACCATTATAAGTGAGCGCGGTAAACGAGAAAAAAGTAGCAGCATTAGAGGCGGTAAAATTTATTGAATCAGGAATGAATGTAGGTCTAGGTACCGGATCTACGGCATTTTTTATGATTGAAGCCATTGGGGAAATGGTGCAGAACGGATTACACATCAAAGCCGTTGCAACATCTAACGAGACTGAAAAATTAGCAAGAAAACTAGGTATTGATGTCATCACCTTGGCAGAGGCAAAGCGGTTGAATGTTACCATTGATGGTGCGGATGAGGTAGATCAAGACTTTCAGTTGATCAAAGGCGGTGGAGGTGCATTGCTGCGCGAAAAAATTGTGGCACATAATTCCGATCTTAATATTGTTATTGCCGATTCTTCTAAAAGTGTAAAAAAACTAGGTAAGTTCAAATTGCCTATAGAAACCATTCCCTTTGCAACACAGCTTATCATAAAGGAACTTGAAGGCATGAAACTTAGTCCCGTTCAACGTTTAAAAGATGGTGAGCATTATAGAACGGACGAAAACAACGACATCATAGACATAGATATTTGGGATGCCGATGTTAAACTGACGACCTTAGAACAGCAATTAAAGACCATACCCGGTATAGTAGAAACAGGATTGTTCTTGACCACTACCGATATTGTTATCATTGGGGAAGGGGATCAAGCAGTTGTCAAAAAGAGATAACTGCATTTTAGGGGTACAGAAAACGCTAAAATTGTTATAATATCCAGATTGTAAATATGCAAACCTGTGAAAGTCATTTCATGATTTCACTAGTGTAGGCATTTTTTGAATTTTGCTATTCCATTTACCATAGCATAAGTGTTTTATTTTGAGGAGATAAACCAATAAATACATCAGGAGGCACATGAAAAACTCTTCGAAAACCCTTTCGAAAGAGTTCAAGCATCAATCTATCGAAGTTTAGCCGTTTAATAGTTGAGTGCTATAGAATTATGTTGTGCAAATAATTTTAATTAGAGCCCTATATAAAGTATCTTTGAGGAGATTTAATAAGTTTTGAATTTAACACGAACCTGAAAAATAATCTAAAATATAATGAACAAGGAACTAGATCAATTAGCGGCCGATAATATTAGGGCATTAGCTGTAGCGATGGTAGAAAAGGCAAACTCTGGGCACCCAGGTGGGCCAATGGGAGGAGCAGACTACATGCACATTTTATATACTGAATTTTTCAACTATGATCCTTCTGATATGAAATGGCCTTTTAGAGATCGTTTCTTTATGGATGCTGGTCACTTATCAACATTGATGTATGCGCAATATTACCTTTTGGGGAACTACTCAAAAGACGACGTATCCAATTTTAGACAATGGGGATCGGTAACACCTGGTCACCCTGAGGTAGATGTGGCAAGAGGTATTGAAAATACATCTGGTCCATTAGGTCAAGGGCATACTATGGGTGTTGGTGCAGCGGTAGCGGCCAATTTCTTAAAAGCGCGTTTTGGCGATTGGATGAACCATAAGATCTATGGTTTTATTTCTGATGGTGGTGTGCAAGAAGAAATTTCTCAAGGTGCAGGTAGAATTGCTGGTCACTTAGGCTTAAGTAATTTTATCATGTTCTATGATTCTAACGATGTTCAATTATCATCTAAAACAGATGAGGTAACTTCTGAGGATACAGCAAAGAAATATGAAGCATGGGGATGGAAAGTAGTTACTATAGACGGTCACGATCATGAGCAGATCAGAAAAGCGTTGACAGATGCCAATGCAGAAACAGAAAAGCCAACCTTGATCATTGGTCAGACCATAATGGGTAAAGGCTGTGTAACTGCAGATGGAACTCCGTACGAAGGGTACACCGAGTTACATGGTAAGCCAATTGGCGATACAGGAGCTGATTATGAAAAGACTTTGGTGAATTTAGGAGCCGATGTTGACAATCCTTTTGATATTTATTCAAAAGTAGAGGAATACTACGAAGGGATCATCAATAGAAAGAAAGATGAAGCTCAGGCCAAGAAAAAAGAGATTGATGCATGGCGTTCAGAGAACCCAGAGCTATCTGCTAAGTTAGATGGTTTCCTTGAAGGAAAATTACCTAAATTGGATTTCAGTTCTATAGCTCAAAAAGAAGGTCAGGCGACAAGAGCGGCCTCTTCCAATGTTTTGGCTTATTTGGCACAGAACGTAGAGAACATGATCGTATCTTCTGCAGATTTATCTAACAGTGATAAAACGGACGGGTTCTTAAAGAAAACAAGTATTTTAAAGAAAGGTGATTTCTCCGGAGCCTTCTTACAGGCAGGTGTAGCGGAATTGACCATGGCAACTATGGCAAATGGTATTGCCTTACATGGTGGGGTTATGGCGGTAGTGGCCACATTCTTTGTGTTTTCTGATTATATGAAACCAGCCATTCGTTTAAGCTGTATTCAAGAATTACCGGTGAAGTTTGTTTGGACACATGACGCCTTTAGGGTAGGAGAGGATGGTCCAACGCACCAACCCATAGAGCAAGAAGCTCAAATACGTTTATTAGAGAAATTAAATAACCATAGCCATGAGCAAAGTTTTGTAGCATTGCGCCCGGCAGATTCTCAAGAAACGAATGTAGCTTGGAAAATGGCCATGGAAAACCAAAAGACGCCAACAGGTCTTATCTTGTCCAGACAAGGTATAGGTGATGTTCCTGCTAAGAGCGGTAACCGTTATGAAGAAGCTTTAGGAGCGGAAAAAGGTGGATATTTGGTACAAGAAGTAGCTGATCCAGATGTAATATTAATTGCCAACGGTTCTGAGGTATCTACTTTAGTAGCGGCAACCAAATTGTTGGAAGAGAAAGAAGGCTTGAAAGTGAATATAGCTTCAATACCTTCAGAAGGTTTGTTTAGACAACAGTCAGAAGCATACCAAGAAAAAATTATTCCGCCAAACAAGCCGGTATTCGGTCTTACGGCAGGTTTACCTGTAAACTTGGAAGGTTTAGCAGGACCAAATGGTAAAGTATTCGGTTTAGAGCACTTTGGGTACTCTGCACCTGCAACCGTACTTGATGAGAAATTTGGCTTTACCGGAGATCAAGTATACCAACAAGTAGTAGATTTTTTAAAATAAATAATCTTTAAGGCATTGCTTTAGGGACATTGATTATAAATTTAAAATTAGTAACAGATGAAATTTTTTATAGATACAGCAAATTTAGACGAGATCAAAGAAGCTCAGGATATGGGTATTTTAGATGGTGTTACCACAAACCCATCTTTAATGGCTAAAGAAGGCATTACAGGTGCCGATAATATTTTGGCACATTACAAGAAGATATGTGACTTGGTAGACGGTGATGTTAGTGCTGAGGTAATTTCTACCGATTTTGACGGAATGGTTGAAGAAGGGGAGAAGTTGGTTAAAATTAGCCCACAGATCGTAATTAAGGTACCAATGATCAAAGAAGGTGTAAAAGCGATAAAGTATTTCTCTGATAAAGGATACAGAACTAACTGTACGTTGGTATTCTCTTCAGGTCAAGCTTTATTGGCTGCAAAAGCAGGAGCAACTTATGTATCTCCGTTCATTGGTCGTTTAGATGATATCTCAACAGATGGTTTAGGCTTAATAGCGGATATTCGTTTGATCTATGATAACTACGGTTTTGAAACTGAAATTTTAGCAGCATCTGTACGTCACGTAATGCATATTATTGACTGTGCCAAAATCGGTGCCGATGTTATGACCGGTGGCTTAGGTGCAATTACAGGACTTTTAAAACACCCTTTAACAGATAGTGGTCTAGAGAAGTTCTTGGCAGATTACAAAAAAGGTAACTAAAGTGTAGAACTTTATCTCATTGATATTAAAAACCATCACTGAAAAGTGATGGTTTTTTTGTTTTATATTAGTTGTGATATAAAAGATATATGTGCAATTGTGTACATATACAATTGTTGTGCGCCATTATGAAAAAACCAACTATAATTATACTTTTAGGACTAACAACAATAATCCTAGTCTATTTGTTTACGGACATAAGGTATACGTTCAAACTGTTTACTGTATCATCAGCAGGTAATGAACCAACCTTAAAAATTGGGAGTATTCTGATTGGAACAAACCTTAAAAAACCAAAAAAACTTGACTTCGTTTTTTATCTTCAGGAATTAGAAGGTTATCCTGAAGGGATTTGGTTTCAAAGACTTTGTGGTATTGAAAATGACACAGTTCAAATAATAAATGGAACCTTGTTTGTTAATGGTAAAAATTTTGACGAAAACTTAATCCTTAACCATCAGTACAAAATGGATAAAAGCACTGCAAACAAACTTCTTAATGATAGAAAAATATCTAAAAAAGATATTCTGGAAATAAAAAACGACACAGCGTATTTAAATTTATCTGACAATATAGCGAACCAGTACCCTAAAAAAATTAAACGGACGACAAGGACATTAAATAATCAAGAAATAGTTTCAACTTATGGAAAACCCTGGACTGAAGAAAATTTTGGGCCAATTGTGATTCCAAAAAATTCTTTATTCTTTTTAGGTGACAATAGAAATTATAGTTACGATTCAAGGTTTTTTGGATTCGTAGACGAAAAAAAAGTAAAAGGTGTGCTTATAAATAAATAACGTCGCACAACAAAACCTAAACGTAATGCGGAGTTTTGGGTTAAGTCTAATTGCCTGCGTATATTTATAATGTCGCTAAATCTTTCCGATTTAGCTTTGGATAAGAAAAATAAAAACTAAACAAAAAGCTTTAGCTTCGTGCTACGGCGGAAACGTAACGTTTTCCTGGCATCCGCACTACGCTTAGCTAAACCGTTGTAAACAATTTAGAATCTCTTAGTTGAAATCAAAAATCATATCATTTATTATAACTAAAGGACTAATAATTGGCGGATTATTTATGTTGATAATTGCGGTCATAGTTCTGAATAATGGAGTCTTAAAAAAGAGAATAACGGAGCAGAATAAAATTATAACTGCTAAAGTTCTTGAAACACCAAAAGACTGTGATAATCTTGGACGGAGAGGTGGGTATTATAAGTTGACATATAATGGACAGGTTTTCGTAAAAAAAGGTAATCGACTAATTTGCGAAACGATAATCGGTAAAAGTGATTTGGAGGTATTGACCAATGAAAAGGAGGACAAAATTGTATTCTTAAATGAATATGAAGAGTCGAATGATTTTTGGAGCGGAATTTTACTCGGAATTATTGGAATCGTAATCGCATACAAAGGCTGGAAAAAATAAAAACTGTTTACAACAATGCCTCCTATGAAAAGCCCTAGTCCAG
>NZ_DERI01000023.1:0-10451 GCF_002362375.1 Maribacter sp. UBA3344
GGTCATACTATTGAATTTTGCTTTTCTGGTTATTGATGAAACGTGGAGCGAAAGTCTCTATCGTTCCTTGGCTGTACTTGTGGCTGCAAGTCCGTGCGCGCTCGCCATCTCTACACCTTCTGCGGTATTGAGTGGCGTTGCAAGGGCTGCGCGTGGCGGCGTTTTGATAAAAGGCGGTCGCCCCTTGGAAGACTTAGGGGTACTTACCGCTCTCGCTTTTGACAAAACGGGAACACTTACCGAAGGAAAACCAAAGCTTACCGACGTCGAAAGTTTTGGCAACATAGATAAAAAGGAACTGTTGGAAATCGCGATTGCGGTTGAGGAACTGAGCGACCATCCCCTGGCAAAAGCAGTTGTAAGGGATGGGATGGAGCGGCTTGGGAAGGACACCAAGATTCCGGATGCCGATGATTTGGAGGCCGTACAGGGCAAGGGCATAAAGGCAAACTATCAAGGGAATTCCATTTACATAGGCAATCTTGAGCTTTTTGAGGATATTGATAAAGGTGTTCCCAGCGATGTATCAGAAAAGGTAAGAGCACTTGAAGGGGAAGGAAAGACCACGATGCTAATAAAAAGGGGCGATGAATTTATAGGGATGCTCGGGCTGATGGACACCCCACGGGAAAAAGCCAAGGAAACCCTGGCCCAACTAAAGGAAATAGGCATCAAGAAAATGATAATGCTTACGGGCGACAACCAGAAAGTGGCCGACGCTGTAGCCGAGGAAATCGGGTTGACCGAAGCACGCGGAAGCCTGCTTCCCGAAGAAAAAGTGGAGGCCATCAAAAAACTTGCGGAACAGGAAAATAAACTGGCAATGGTGGGCGATGGTGTTAATGATGCACCTGCTATGGCAAACAGTACCGTTGGTATTGCAATGGGTGCAGCGGGAAGCGACGTGGCTTTAGAGACAGCAGATATAGCGCTGATGGCCGATAAACTGGAAACCCTACCCTTTGCCATTGGTTTGAGCAGAAAAGCAAAAGCTATTATCAGGCAAAACTTATGGGTAAGTTTGGGGGTTGTAGCCTTTTTAATCCCTGCGACCATAATGAGCTGGGCAAGTATCGGCATAGCCGTGGCGGTTCACGAAGGCTCTACGTTGGTAGTGGTGGTCAATGCATTGAGCTTGCTCGCCTATAGGAAATAAATGTAATAAAGGAGATTGCTTTTGAATCAAGCTTAAAATGACCAAAACGGAAAAAATATTGTCAAATCACGGTATTCGCCCTACTCAAATGAGGTCCAAGATATACAGGTATCTGAGGAGGAAGCAAAGTGCCGTGTCCTTTTCCGATTTAAAAAAGGTCTTTGCCGAAAAGAGCGAAACCAATAAAACAGCAAACAGAACGACCTTTTATCGCAACCTTAAGATTTTTGAGGATAAAGGACTAATTCATCAGATTAATGATGGTACGGGCGTAGCAAAATTTGCGATTTCTGATGAAAATACAAAAAGTAAATACGGTACGGATTTACATCTGCATTTTCATTGTACCGAATGTAAGAAAACAATCTGTTTGCCAAATAAAATACCGGAAGAAAATTTACCAAGTGATTATAAAATAAACGATGTCAACTTGGTATTAAAAGGGATATGCGTGAAATGTAAGGAAAAATAACAGGTGGGAGTTCCAGAACTTTGAACCCTTGCGCCTAAGAGTCAAGTTCAAGGTTCTTCCACCTTATTTAACCAAAAAAAATACAACTATAGAAAAATATGATATAACAATTATTGGTTTGTGTTTTGGCGATAATGGAATTCAGGGCAGCGGCAGAGGATATCGCACGGATGCCGCATGGGCATCCCACATTTTCAGAAACCTTTAAGGAAGCCTTTCTGGCCGCTACCGAAGATAGGGCATTGCATATATAAATATTGGGGCAAGTAATACCATATAAAATATAAGATGATGAAGAAAATTCAGAAGCTAACCCAAGAAATCAACGAATTGACAGTAAGGATAGAACAAGAATATCCCGAACTCTATCGGTATTTGGATGAGAATCCCATAACGATTTCCGTAGATGATGAAGCAAAACCGACTTATAATTCGTTCGTCGATTATTTGGAAAGCTTAAAATCGATTTTGGAAAAATATATGGAATCCCACAAATAAGTAAAGATTTAAAACACCAACCGTAGAATTTAATACAGATTATTTAAATGTCCGATATAAATAAAAGCACTTTTAAGGTAAGTCAAATGGATTGCCCTTCCGAAGAACAGATGATAAGGATGAAACTGGAGTCAAACCCTCAAATCAAATATTTGGACTTTGACATTCCGAATAGAAGGTTGGAAGTGTACCATCAGGGGAATGCCCAAGAAGTAAACAAGGCACTGGGCGAATTGAAGCTGGGAGAAAAACTCTTGGGAACGGAGAAGGCGGAAACACCTATTTCCGAGGACGAGACCAAACAAAAGAAGATACTCTGGTGGGTCTTGTACATCAATTTTGGGTTTTTCGTTATCGAAATGACCACGGGTTGGATTTCTTCCTCGATGGGTCTAATTGCCGATTCACTGGATATGCTGGCCGATTCCATTGTGTACGCATTGAGCCTTTTTGCCGTAGGCGGCGCTATTTCTAGAAAAAAGAAAGTGGCGAAGTTCAGTGGCTATTTTCAGATGGCGTTGGCCCTTCTGGGATTTTCGGAAGTCGTGAGAAGGTTTTTGAGTAGTAGCGAAACCCCTTTGTTCCAATGGATGATTATCGTTTCCATTTTCGCCCTTATCGGCAACCTCGTTTCCCTATGGTTGATAAACAAGGCCAAAAGCAAGGAAGCGCATATGCAGGCAAGTGCCATCTTTACCTCAAACGACATTATTGTGAACGGCGGAGTAATACTGGCAGGGGTGCTGGTTTATTTTTTGCACAGTAAATGGCCCGATTTGGTCATTGGCGGTATTGTGTTTGCCTTTGTGATGCGTGGGGCGATTAGAATTTTAAAATTGTCGAAATAATGATTAAAAGTGGACAATAGGAACTACAAGTATTATTGCGGATAATGCAGTAACGATGACGCTGGTGTTTTTTTTGTTCCGTTTTACACGTCGCCTATTTACTGGTAATGGTTTTTTACGTGTTGAAATTTTTTGATAGATGGAGGACAAAATTTTTAAAGATTACAAAACGAGACTCAATATGCTGAAGAATACTATGCAAAAAACCAATGTTCCTAGGAGGAAGCCCTTGAACGTGGCATTGTAAAAGCAGAGATGGAAATGAGAAAAGTTTGGACGTAATAACAAAATAATTCAACAATAAGTATGGACTGGACATTTGAAGAATTTGAAACAGAGCTTGACGCCCTTAATCCATCGGTAAGAAAAAAGGCAATCGAAATTGCGAAGGACTTAATCGAAAAGGAAGATTTTTCAAAAGAAAAGCCCATCAAAAAAGCAGTTGTAATGGCTGAAGAATGGTTTTACGATTTAGAAGGATAATAATTATTTAAAAACTATATAAAATGTTACAGATAATTGAGTTAAAGGAAAAAAATATTGTTGCAACAAAAGCTTCGGGCAAATTGAGAAAAGAAGACATCGAAAAAATCCATCCACTTATCCACGCCATACTGGACAAGGGGATGAAGGTTCGTTGGTATTTTGAGATGGAAAACTTTACGGGTTGGGATTTACCTGGTTTATGGGAAGACCTAAAAATGGACACCGCCCACGCCAAGGACTATGAAAAAATAGCAATGGTAGGAGATAAAAAATGGCAGAATTGGATAACACAATTTATGAAGCCTTTTACCAATGCCGATATTAAGTATTTCAATATAGACCAAAAGGAAGATGCCAAAAATTGGATTGAGAGCCAGTAAGCTTACTTCCGTAAAAGACAGACGATGAATAAAAAAAGCATTCTTATTACCATTTTAATTGGGTTTGCCATAGGTGTTTTTATCCTTCAACCTTTTGGGATAACAATTTTCACGTTTAGCAGCCAGAATTACAAAATCAATTGATGGCAATATTTAATAAATAATTTCATTGAAATTTTAAATATCAATGGGAATCAAATTTTTGAGAACACTCTGTTTGGCTTATTAGGTGCAAGTGTTGCGCTAATTTATTATTTCGGTAAACGAGAAAAGGATATAGATAACAAGTAGCGGTAAATCGTTATAGGAATGAGCGAAATTTTTTATTTAAATAAGTTAAGTGAAAACTTAATTAATAGCAGGCAGCTTTTATGATGCTTTTTAAAGCAAAATGATTAATAGTATTAAAAGCAAAAGTAGAAGCTGCTTTTTTAAATTATACAAGTAAAGATGCGCATTATGAATATTAAACATTGTTTTTTAATAATCTTGTTGGTTAGTTATTATAAGGTAAACGCCCAAAAAGTTTATACAACTGAAGAAGGTCATATTATGATGATGACTCTGGTTGATGATAAACCCTTCAAGGCAGAAAGCCATAAATTGGCACTATATCTTGATTATGATTCCAAAGTGGTCAACGGTGTACTCGATCTTAAGACTTTATCAATAGATAGTCCTAAAATCAATGCCCTTTTAGAACAGCGGGAAGACCCTTTAATACTTCGGTTTACTGGCACAATTCCATCACAGGATTTTTTATCAAAACGGCACGACCCAATCAAATTTAATTGGCTGATAGATGTTACTTATCAAGGGAGATCCTTTAAATCACAATTTAAAGCAACCATTACCCATATAGAACAAGGAGTAAGTATGTCCTGTCTGATAAGTGCAGCTGGACAATTATTGGTTCCAAATACTGGTTTGGATTCCTTAATAGAGGGTATCGATGATACCATAGAGGTGCAGTTTGCGCAATTGGTGTTGAGATTGGAATAATTGTGAATTTAAATAAAATTATAATCGAATTAATGAAAAAAAAGAAACTGAATTTAAGAGATTTAAATAAAACTTCATCCGATAATCACAAGCGCAATGATGGCCACAACCATAGCAGTCCGGAAAGTATAGGGAAATTTAAAATTTATGTACCAGCAATTTTCAGCTTTGTAATGCTGATTATTGGTATTGCGATGGATTATTTTGACGTAGCTTTTTTTAAAGATTGGATACGTATTGTCTGGTATGCAGTCGCATATCTTCCAGTAGGTTTTCCTGTGATAAAGGAAGGTTGGAACAGCATCAAAAATGGCGATTTCTTTACCGAGTTTTTATTGATGTCCATCGCAACCATAGGTGCATTCGCCATTGGCGAATATCCCGAAGGTGTGGCAGTAATGTTGTTTTATGCGGTAGGCGAATTGTTCCAAAGTGCCGCCGTTAAAAGAGCCAAGAGAAGCATCAAGGCATTACTAGATGTAAGACCTAATGAAGCCTTGGTCTATAGGAACAACAATTATGTTTCTGTAAATCCCGAAATCGTTGCTATTGGCGAAAAAGTGCAAGTCCGTGTGGGCGAAAAAATTCCTTTGGATGGTATTTTATTGTCCGAAAAAGGCTCGTTCAATACCGCAGCATTAACGGGCGAAAGCAAACCTGACACCATTGCAAAAGGAGAAAAAGTATTTGCAGGAAGCATCAACCTTGATGGCGTTATTGAAATCGAAACCACCAAGGAATTTAAAGACAGTTCCATTGCCCGAATCCTTGATATGGTCCAGAATGCCACGGCTCGTAAATCAAAAACCGAATTGTTCATTAGAAAATTTGCAAGAATCTATACACCTATTGTGGTATTCTTGGCGATTGGATTAACATTTTTGCCCTACTTTTTTGTGGATGATTATGTGTTTAACGATTGGTTATATAGAGCATTGATATTCTTGGTAATTTCCTGTCCGTGTGCCTTGGTTATCTCTATTCCGTTGGGTTATTTTGGTGGATTGGGAGCAGCTTCAAAAAATGGAATTCTCTTTAAGGGAGCATCTTTTTTAGATGAAATGACAAGGATAACCACAGTGGTAATGGACAAAACCGGAACCGTGACCAAAGGTGTTTTCAAAATCAAGGAAATAAAAACCATTGATTGGGATGAACCCGAATTTATGAAATACCTAATGGCAATGGAAGAACAATCCACCCATCCCATTGCCAAGGCCATAATGGAATATAAAGCCGATGGCGAAGATTTTCAGGCAAAAGAAGTAACCGAAGTCGCGGGTAAAGGATTAAAAGGCAAAGTAAATGGCAAAACGGTCTTGGTAGGCAACAAAGCATTGATGACTTCAAATAATATCGAAGTTCCATCTGAAACCGACAACATTGTAGAATCCATCGTAATGGTTTCCATTGATGGTAAATTCGCTGGCTATGTCATCATTGCAGACGAATTGAAAGAAGATGCCCACGAAGCCATCAAACAAATTAGAGAATCTGGAATTTCCAAAATCATAATGCTTTCCGGCGATAAGGATTCCATAACCCAACAAGTGGCAAAAGAAATGGGTATTGATACTGCAAAAGGCGGTTTGTTACCAGAAGATAAGCTCAACGAAGTTGAGCATTTGAAAAAACAATTTAATACTAAAGTAGCCTTTATAGGCGATGGCATCAACGATGCACCGGTTTTGGCAGCGAGCGATGTTGGCATTGCAATGGGTGGTTTGGGCAGCGATGTGGCGATAGAGACCGCAGATGTAATCATCCAAACAGACCAACCAAGTAAAATAGCTAGAGCCATAAAAATAGGACGTTCTACAAGACGCATCGTTTGGCAGAATATTGGGTTGGCCTTTGGTGTAAAAGCAGTGGTTTTGGTTTTGGGCGCAGGTGGTCTGGCAACGATGTGGGAAGCAGTTTTTGCCGATGTAGGCGTGGCCTTGTTAGCCATTCTGAATGCGGTTCGATTACAGAAGATGAATTGGAAATAGTATAAAAGAATGTCTCAAAAAAGAAGAAATAGAAGAAACAAAAAAAATCGGAAATCATCGAATACCGACATCACAAAAAGAGATAAGGTCAAAGGTATTCTTATGATAATCCTTATGGTAATAGCCGCATTTCTGCTTTATTTTTTTGTGCTAAAAGGAAATATTCATAAGCATTAATGAATTAAGATAATAAAATATTCCAAGTGGTTTGTGTGGCTACAAAAATTGAAGTGGAAATGATTGATATATAGTAAAAATGATATTCTATGTCGGAAAATAGACGGAATAGACGAAATAAAAAAAGCAATAAAGTACCCTCTGTAAAAAATAGTATTACCAAAAAAGATAAAATAATTTGGATTAGTATTCTAATCGTTGTTATTGTGTTAATCTTCTTTGTACTGTTCTTGCAATTCCTAAAGTACTTTATATCTATTTAATTAATTACAATTTTAAATGCAACGTTATTGCAGAAGATTAAGTGAAAATAATGATACCCAGAATGAATGACGACAAATTACGACGATATATTAAAAAAATTAGACAATAAATTAGATATTCTTGAAATAGAAGAACAAGATATTTTACTCAAAGCTGAAAAAGGGATTAAACTTGCAAAACAGACCCTTAAGAAAGTTAGAAGTATCATAGTTGATTATGAATTTGAAACCAAATTAGAGGAAATTCATTTCTTTAAATGTACTAAACCAAAAATTTATAGCAAACTTATTTATTACGTAAAATTATTTAACATTGAAAGTAAAAGACCCAGGGGAAGCAATAAATCGCAAGTAAAGTATTTGAACAATTATATTGAGAAACTTCAAACCTACTTTAACGACAATCTTGATTTTTACCATTATTACCGCAGGGAAGCTACTGTATTTGATGAGCAATATTTTTTAAGAGGCAAGGCAGATATTCGGTTGTTCCCAGACTCATTTCACTTTTTTGTTGATGAAGAATTTGCAACAAGCCACGATAGTACCGTGGCCTCAATTTTAGCCTACGACCTTTTGATTGTACACTTAAAACGGGAAATTGATAAATTGGAGAATAATGGAAATTATGCAAGTTTAAGATTGTTACAAAGTAAAACCAAAATTACCTGGACAGCCCACAAAATATATTTAATTGAACTGATATACGCTTTGCACAGCACAGATGTCATAAATAATGGTACTGTTGACATTAAAGATATTGCCTATTTTGTTGAAAAAACGTTTAAAGTGGACTTGGGCGATTATTACAGAGCTTTTCTGGAAATACGAATGCGTAAAAATGGTAGAACCAAATTTTTGGATATACTGAAAAAGCAGTTGACCAAAAGGATGGATGATACTGATAACATAAAATAAAACACCCAAGATGCTTCAACTTGGGTGTTTCTCGTTTTGAGGGAAAAATCATTTTTTTTGGTGGTTTTTAGATGTGGTATTTTTTGGGAAAGTACCAAAACCCTCTATTGTATTACATTGAAAATGAGAGAGAAAAAATACCCAAGTAGCCGCATCTTGTGAATAAAATCCATCAAACTATCTCAATTTTGTAGAACGAAAGTCAAATCAGGTCAGAGGCTATCAAATTACTTGACAGCGATGCGATAGTCTCTTACTATTAAAACCGTTCTATTATGCCGACATCAATAATTACTACAGACGACCTTCGGGAATTCAAAATGGAATTGCTCGATGACATCAAAAACCTTCTTTCCAAGCAAGCTACTGGAAAACTGAAGAAATATCTTAAATCTTCCGAGGTTATGGATTTACTACAAGTAAGTCCAGGAACACTTCAAAATCTGCGTATCAATGGTACGTTGCCCTACACAAAAGTTGGCGGAATCATTTACTATGATGCAGAGGAAATCCAAAATGTGATGAACGCCAACCGCGTTCAACACAGCATAAATTCTTAAGCGATGAACTATATAAAGCTACTCAATGCGGCTTTTTCAACGTTCTATTTTGATGACCGCCTCAATCCCACGCACATAACCCTGTATATGGCATTATTTCAAGAATGGAATAGTAGCCGATTTGCGGACGAATTTTATGTGAACCGCAGAGATTTAATGAGGGCTGCCAAAATTGGTTCTAAATCAACCTATCACAGATGCGTTACGGATTTGGACTCTTGGAATTATCTATCATACTTCCCTTCCAACAATCCTTACAAAGGCAGTAAAATCAAGATGGCCATAATTGGGACAAGTGATGAGCCTGATGTGGGACGGTACAGTCCCATATTAGAACAACTTGCGGGACACTACCATCCCAGAAATGAACCAGTAGTGTACCAACACCATACCACAAATGGACAAGTAATGGACTCGCACCGTCCCGTGAGTGGACAAGCATTGGTATCTACTATAAACAATACCAAACAAGTAAACAATATAAAACAACCAAAGGGCAGGCAGGCCGTTTTTATTTTTTTTGAAGAAAAAGGTTTTGATGCTGATGAAGGAAAAAAATTCTTCGACCACTACGAATCGAACGATTGGAAAACAAGCGACGGAAAACCGATACGAGATTGGCAAGCTTTGGCTAAAAACTGGATGGACAGAACTGAATTATTCAATGAGGAAAACAAACCAAACACAAAGCAACCGTCCCATATTAAGGACAACTTGCGTACCACTAAAAACAAAGATTATGGACAACCCCTCTAAAATTACCGAAGGTGGCGTGGAATATTCGCTTGGAAAGTTTGATGGTAAAAGCGTGTTATACGATTTTGATAAAATCCTGATTTATTTGGATGCAAAGGGAAAGTTGCTCTTTGGCAAACAATTTAGAATCTATGATGAGGACACGGTTATCATCCGCAAACTATGTCACTATTTCATCAAGGACAAAGAAAATTGCCTGAAAGATGATATCGACACTAACAAGGGTATTCTTCTATCCGGGCCTGTGGGATGTGGAAAGACCACTTTGATGAAACTATTGCGATATATCGTGCCAATGCAACGACCTTATGAAATGATTCCGTGCAGGAATGTTGCTTTTAGCTTTAACCATCTAGGCTTTAAAACCATTGAGGATTATGGCAGCACCAAATTCTACTGCTTTGATGATTTAGGCATTGAACCTGCAGGACGATTCTATGGTAAAGATTTGAATGTGATGGGCGAAGTATTACTTTCCCGATACGAACTTTACCTTGAGACCAAACACAAAGTCAAAACCCACGCTACTACAAACCTAAATGCTGAAGAACTGGAAGAACGGTATGGAAACCGTGTTCGTAGTAGAATGCGCGAACTGTTTAATTTGATTGCTTTTGATACAAAAGCTGGGGATAAGCGGAAGTAAATTTTAGAATACTATTTTTCAAATTGGCGCTTGTTTAATGGATGGTCATTTAAAACCTATTTACTTAACAACAACTGTTGTTTTCTTGAATTGGTGGACAAGAAACTGTCCCATAACTGCAATAAACACAGCAATCCCCTTCATTTGGTTTTAGAACCGTTTTACAATTCTCACATTCGTAGAAAAACTGACAAGCTTTTGTTGGCATATCCTCTACTTTTTTATGTCCGCAGTTTGGGCAGGTAATTTCTGATTTTAATTGGACTTCCATTAGTTTTCTTCTTTGTAGGTTACTTTA
>NZ_DERI01000011.1:0-140058 GCF_002362375.1 Maribacter sp. UBA3344
TTAAGCCGTATATAATTTATTGCTAGTTCTAGTCTACTTACGAAAATCCTCTCGGATTTTCTATTCGGTTTTTATTTGCTAAATGACGTGTAAACCACGCAACAAACCATATACAAACCGTTTTAATTTTATATAAAATGAAAAGAATTAAGTGCAATTTTCACTAATGTTTTTTTAAGCCAAACTTTTACAAATCATTTCATTAAAAATTGAAGCAGTCTAAAAAATACGAAGCTCCATTTACGGAAGATGACTTGAAAATTATTCGCTCTAAAAGCAAAAAATCTAATGTGGCATGGTTTATTGTTAACATAGTTTTAGGTGTTATTGCTATAGGGTTATTAAAACAGCCAGGCTTTGGATTTATTGAATTTTTAGCTTGTTTCTTTTTTGCTGTTTCATTTATTCCATACTTCCGTTTCTTTTATAAAAGTCCAACTGAGAAAGATTTAGATGAGAAAATTAAAGTTTCTACCGAGCTAAAAGTAAAATACAAAAGAAGAGATTCGGATAACTTCCATCATTATGAAATAGAATTTGAACAGAACCCGGATTTTGATAAATATAGTCTGTTGAAAAAAGATTTTAAAAGAGTAAATGTGGGTGATGTAATTTATAGAGAGTTCTCAAAATATGGTCGTTGGATTTTAAAAATGGAATGTAATGATGAAGACATTGAAAATCCATTTTATGTTAAGTAAAATCGTTCTTCATGACAGAGCACTTTCAATTGGAATTGATGAGTGCAAAAAAAAACTATTAGTCAGGAATGCTAGTTAGTAGCTATTTCCAAAGTTCACTCATATAAGAAAGGGTATTAAAAAATAAACTAATCAACTTTATTACAAAGCTGATTTAATTAACTTTAAACTTTACAGAATTATAAAAGATAATAGTAACATGAATTGCATAAGAGAATGAAAGTTACTGCAGAGAAAAATGAAAAGGTTGCAAATATGATTTTTGCATCTATTTACCCTCTTTATTTGGCTAGATTAGAAAAGAACGGACGAACAAAAGAAGAACTTGATCAAGTAATAGGATGGCTTACCGGTTTTGATAACAAAATGGTTCAGACGTTTATTGATGAAAAAGTGACTTTTGAAGTGTTTTTTCAAAAAGCTAAAATTCACCCTAATGCACATTTGATCAAAGGTGTGGTATGTGGTTATCGCATTGAGGAAATAGAGGATGAGTTTGAAGTCTACAAACTATGCAGGCAAATGGAAAAGCTAATTGATGAGTTGGCAAAAGGGCGTAAAATGGAAAAAATTTTACGTGTTGCATAATTAATTGTAAGGAAGATTTTCACTTATTTATTAGCCTACATATTTTAAAATGTCAAAACACAATTTTAAAAGTTTAGAATATTTACTTCATGGAAATGAACGTCATAGATTGGCGTTTGAAGAAATGAATAGGCTTCAGATTTTTAAGACCTTACAACCATTTGACCCGGTGTTAACGGGTACTTTACCCATAGGTATTGATATACCTAGTAGTGATCTAGATATTATTTGCGAGTGTGTTGATCATAATGCTTTTGCAGAGGTATTGGCCCATGAATTTGGGTCATTGCACAATTTTAAAATTTCTACAGCCTACGCCAATAACCTAAAGGCGACTATATGTGAATTTGAATTTGGGTCATTTGTTTTTGAAATCTTTGGGCAAAACCTGCCTACTGAAGAGCAGAATGCTTATAGACATATGATCAAAGAGCATACGATTTTACTGGAAAAAGGGGAAGAATTTAGGAAACAGATCATCGCGCTTAAACTACGGGGCATTAAAACCGAGCCTGCTTTTGCAGATTTACTAGGCTTAGAAGGAGACCCTTATAAGGCAATTTTAGACTATTGAAAGATATAGTATCCCATTGTTTTCTTCAGCGGAACTATTAGTATTTCGCGGTTAAAAAATCTTTTTATTTTTTTGTACTGAAGACCTTATGTTGGTATTAAAATAAGCTATATTCATTGATTGAAATTTTAATGGTCGGTAATACCCCCTTTTAAACTGATGCTAAAAATGACAACCTTATTCTCAAAAGAGACCATGATGAAGTTGAAAGCCCTAATCGCTTCCGCAAAAACATATGTTGTACTATTAATTTTGGCTATAGGGCTTCTATTGTATACGGTGAGCGTAGGTTACAAGCAGGTAAATAGACTTCATGAAACCGGAGATATGGTTGCACATACATTGGAGGTGCAGCGTACTATTGTAGAACTTTCGGCTAAATTTCAAGAGCTGGAATCTTTACAACTAAAGGTTCTTTTAAAAGAGGATAGTAGCAACTTAAGTGGTATTGTAGTTTCAGAAATGGAGCAGACTTTAGAGAGGTTAAAGCAGCTAACTTCAGATAACCAGGCCCAACAAGAGCGTGTAAAGGTCTTGGAGCAATTGTGCGATAAAATTCGTAGTGAGGTAAATACGGTAGAGTCTACAGATAGTATTGCAGTCATTGATAGTATAGAAGCTAAGGATAGTGTGGAGATCAACTTGGCAAGCAAAAGGTATCAGCGTATTGGTAGAATCTCTAAAATTGTAGAGGAATCTCAGATTCTTAAAGAGAGAATGCTATCCGAAGAGAATTATTTAATGGTGGCCCGTAAAGAGGAATACACTTCTCAATCATTTTTGACACCTATGTCATCATTATTGGTAGCTATTACCGCTTTAGGTATTTTTCTAATTGGCTTTATTAGTATTTACAAGCAAAAAGGAGAGATTCAAGAGGTTAACAATCAGGTTTTTAATCAGAATAAAAAATTACAGGAAACTGAAGAGTTTTTAAAAGGGGTATATAAAAGTTCTAACAATGTTATTAGTCATTTTGAGCCTATAATGGATGGTGAAAAGAACATTGTAGATTTTCAGTTTAAATATACCTCAGACGCTATTGAAAAAGTAACAGGCACGGAACAAGAAGATATTATAGGTAGCTCGCTTTTAGACAAGTACCCTATGGTAAGCGAGAATGGACTTTTTTCATTAATGAAAGATTGTTACCTGAATGGAGATACACAAGAACATGAAAGTGTTTACACGTTCGAGAACCAAACGAAATACATTCATAATACCGTTGTAAAATCTGCCAATGGTATCACCAACACCGCATGGGATACTACCAAGGTCAAAGAAGCTGAAAAGGTTCTACAAAAATTAAATGAGGACCTTAGCCTGCAGAATACCATTTTTAAAGAAGCGGAAAATGTAGCAGGTGTGGGTAGTTTTATCTGGTACCTGGATGACGGTAGTGCTACGGTTTCAGATAATTTCTACAGAATACTTGGGGTTAAGCCCAATAGTTTTGAAGTAACTTTTGATGCCTATAAGGAGTATGTACATGCAGATGATATTTCCATATTTGAATCTCTAGGGACCAATACTGAAGATAGCGGTAAATCAACGGTTTTCACTTATAGGGTTTTCACTAAAAATAAGGGAATTAGATATCTGGATCTAAAAGGGAGAAATTTGGAAATTGACAATAGACCGGTTTCCGTGGGTATTGTACAAGACATCACAAGTAGAATTGAAAAAGATAGGGAACTTATTGAGAGCTATGAAAAGCTCAAACAAAGTAATGAAGAATTGGAGTCTTTTAATAGGGTAGCCAGCCACGATCTACAAGAGCCATTAAGGAAAATACAGATGTTTATTTCTCGCATAGAGGATGATGAAGAAGGTAAGACACCCAATGCAGGTTCAGCTTATTTCAATAAAATTAAGGCAGCTACATTTAGAATGAGAGAGCTCATTCAAAACCTATTATCGTATTCACGGATAGATAAGATCAATTCTAAATTTGAGCAAATAGAATTAAACGATACAATTGAAAAAGTTGAAGACGAGCTTTCGCAATTGATAAAAGATACAAAAACAGAAATCTCCTATTCCGGCTTACCGCTGTTATATGGTATTCCTTTCAAAATTGAACAATTATTTACCAATTTGATCAGTAACTCCATCAAGTATAGAAATAAAGATATTGCGCCCCAAGTACATATTGTATCGGAGAAATTAAGAAGTGATACCATTGCCGAAAACTTTGTAAAGAACGCCGAGTATTATTATAAAATTTCCCTGCGAGATAATGGTATCGGTTTTGATCCTGAATTTGCTAGTAATATTTTTGAGGTTTTTCAAAGACTACATTCTAAGAACGAATATTCGGGTACGGGTATAGGTTTGTCTATCTGTAAAAAAATAGTTGAAAAACACAATGGTTATATTCATGCCGTGAGTAAAAAAGGGGAAGGTGCTACTTTTATTATTTACTTACCCGTACAATAATGCATGGTAGATTGCTCCCCTGAAACTCGGTTGGTCATATCGTTTTGAATGCGTTATTTTAGAAGCCGATAAAGACATTGAACAATTATGAATTTAAATCAGGTAACCGTTCCTTCCTTAAATGTTGAAAATGCTATTCGTTTTTATGAAAAACTAGGATTAAAATTAATAGTAAAATCGCTTCCCAATTATGCAAGGTTTGAGTGTCCGGATGGTAATGCCACTTTTTCCATTCACCTAACAGAAACATTGCCACAGGGAGATGGAGTCTATGTTTATTTTGAATGTGAAGATCTAGATGCTCATGTAGCTTCACTTAAAGAGAACGGTATTCAATTTGAAAAAGAACCTACCGATGAGAGGTGGTTATGGAAAGAGGCAAGATTAAAAGACCCGGATGGCAACCAGCTTATTTTGTTCTTTGGTGGTGAAAACAGGCTAAATCCGCCATGGAGAGTTAATTAAAGCATTGAATTCAGCAAATAGGAACTGCCTTTGAATTTATAAAACCATATAAAATTGGATAATTATAACAATGTGTTGTATATATCAAAAGGAGTCCTTAATGTTTCATTATGTAGTTGTTAGATAATTCAAGTTGTTTTTAGTAAGTTGACATTGATAGTGCTGTAATTGTAATAATTGAACAATACTATTCATTTGATGTCTACGTTAATCATTCAAATGTTATAACAAATAGTATTTTAGAACTTAATTCATCTATTTAATTCTAAACTAAATCATTTAGATCAAGGAATAGTAAAATTGAAAAAACCCTATGAATTTTAAAAACGCCGAGGAAGAAAGGTTAGCCGTAGCGGATAATTATAAAAATTGGAAAAGATGGGGTCCTTATTTAGCTGAACGGCAATGGGGTACTGTTAGGGAAGATTATAGTCCGCAAGGGCATGCGTGGAGTTTTGTTGGTCACGATAAAGCCAGAAGTAATGCGTATAGGTGGGGAGAAGAAGGTATTGGAGGTTTCTGTGATTCTAGAGAAATATTATGCTTGGCACCTGCATTCTGGAACGGTAAAGATACCATTTTAAAAGAACGCCTTTTCGGGTTGACCAATGACGAAGGTAACCATGGTGAAGATGTTAAGGAGCTTTATTTTCATCAAGTTTCTACACCCACGCACTCATATGCCAAATACCTTTATAAGTATCCACATAAAAAGTTTCCGTATGCAGAGCTGGTTAGAAAGAACAGAAATAGAAATAGGGAACAACCAGAATTTGAAATATTAGACACCAAGGCATTTGCCAATAATACATATTTTGACTGTTTTATAGAATACGCTAAAGAAGATGTTGGTGATATTTTAATGAAGGTTACCGTTATTAATAGAGGACCAAGAGCTGCAAATATCCATGTACTTCCGCATTTGTGGTTTCGTAATTTTTGGAAGCACAACCGTAGGTTTGAGCGCCCTGAAATGAAGGCTATTTCAGATAATTCCGTTCAATCGCGTAGCACTAGAAATGGGCGCTATTATTTTTATCATGAAAAGGGAGAGCAGCTATTTTGTGAGAATGAGACCAATAACGAGCGTATTTATAATGTACCTAATGAGGTAAAATATGTAAAAGACGGTATTAATAATCATGTAGTAGATGGTATGCCAACCGTAAACCCAGATAAAAAAGGATCAAAATTTGCCGTTTGGCACAAACTTCGATTAAAATCTGGAGAAGAAAAAACTATTAAAGTACGCCTAAGCAAGAAAAAGCTTGATGACCCTTGGAGTAGTTTTGATGCTATCTTTGATAAAAGAATTAAAGAATGTGAAGATTTCTATGGTGATATCTTAAAGAAAGAACTTCCGGCCGGGCAACAAGAAATAGCCAGAAAAGCTTTTTCGGGTTTATTATGGACCAAGCAATTTTATTACTATGATGTATATAAATGGCTTTTTGGTGGTCCGGGAGAACCAAAACCTTATAGAACGGATTCTCGTAACTCTCGCTGGGAACATTTGACAAATAGGCATGTTATTTCAATGCCAGATAAGTGGGAGTATCCTTGGTATGCCGCTTGGGACCTAGCTTTTCATATGGCATCATTTGTAGAAATAGACCCTTATTTTGCCAAAGAACAACTGCTTTTGGTGCTGAAAGAAAGTTACATGCATCCCAACGGACAAATTCCCGCTTACGAATGGAATTTCAGTGATGTAAATCCGCCAGTGCATTCTTGGGCCGTTTGGACGGTTTATGAAAAGGATAAAAAACGCAATGGCAAAGGGGATGTGAACTTTCTAGAGAAAGCATATCAAAAGTTACTGGTCAATTTTACGTGGTGGGTCAACCAAAAAGATAAAAGCGGAACCAACCTTTTTGAAGGCGGTTTCTTAGGGCTGGATAATATTGGTGTATTTGATCGCAACCACATGCCAGAAGGTATTACACGTATGCAACAGGCAGATGCAACCAGCTGGATGGCCATGTTTACTTTAAACATGTTGCGTATGTCGTTAGAACTTGCAGCGGTGAACCCTAATTATGAGGATAGTGTTGCCAAGTTTTTTAGACACTTTTTAAATATTGCCTGGGCAATGCACCATATAGGTCAAAAAGATATTTCACTTTGGGATGACGAAGATAATTTTTACTATGATGTGGTAGAAATGGCCAATGGTAAAACAGACCGTTTAAAAGTGAGATCTTTAGTTGGTATTATTCCAATGTTCGCGGTAGAGATTATTCACAAGGATTTGTTCGATGAGCTTAAACATTTTAAAGTGAGGGCTGCGGAAATTGTTAGGACCAGACCTGATCTAGCTTCTTTAATTTCCAATATTGAAGAGTTCAACTCAGACGGTAATTATCTGTTCTCCATTATGCGTGGGTTTAGATTGGAGAAATTATTGTTCCGTTTATTGGATGAGAATGAATTCTTATCTGATTATGGTATACGCTCACTTTCTAAATATCATGAAGAACATCCCTATGTTTTCCAACACAACGGACATCATCAAATTTCGTACGAATCTGGGGAAAGTCGTTCTAATATGTTCGGTGGTAATTCTAATTGGCGCGGACCAATTTGGTTGCCTTTGAATTATATGATCGTTCAATCTTTACGTAAGTATTATTCGTATTACGGAGATCAATATGTATATGAATTTCCAACGGGATCAGGTGTAAAACTGAACTTGAACGAAATTGCCAATGAGATTTCTAAAAGGCTTATTAAGTTATTTGAGCCCAATGAGAACGGTAAATTTGTCTACCACTCAGAAGATGAGCAGCAATTATTTACGAAAAATGAGCAATTTAAAAATGAACATTTCTTCTATGAGTTTTTTGATGGCGACTCAGGTAAAGGTCTTGGAGCTTCTCACCAAACAGGTTGGACAGCATTAATTGCAAACCTAATTATGGAACTGGAGCAGAATACATAGGTTTATTTATTTAAAATATTGTATATTAGAGTATTGGCTATGTGTTTTGCATAGCCTTTTTAATTATTCAACATTTTACTGATGAAAACCGATACTATACATATATCGAAAATAGTCAAAAATGTTTCCCACACTTCAAATGTTTCTGACTATACTGTTTGCTGGATCAAAGATGAAATAAAAGGGATAGAAATAGATGGTGTCCTTTATGCCAATATTTCCAACTCCATTTTCTTCTTGGACAAAAAAGTACATTGGAAATTGCATATTAAAGACGGAGCTTCCAATACGGGGTACTTGTTGCAATTGTCGCAAGAAGTATTAAGTCACCCTTTACTAAGTAAGTTACATATCAATAAGGTAAGGCTATTTAATACGGGTTCGGTGCCATTATTTAAATTAAGCCCCGGTATTGAAAAACGTACCCAAGCCATTTTAGAGATGATCGATGAACTCTTGGGTTCTCATTTGAACAATAAAGAAGATGCCCTCATTTCTTTGTTGAATACCTTTTTTGTATACTGTGATGGTCAATGCAACATTAAATCCATCATTGAAAAAAATCATACCAAGTCAAACATTGTATACTCCTATAAACAATTGATAGATCAAAATATAGAAGTCTCTCATGAGGTGGGTTATTATGCCTCACGCTTAAATATTTCTACAAAGTATTTGAACTAATGCGTTCAAGAAGTGCTTAATGTAAGTTCTAAGAGCATTATAACTGAGCAATTATTGATTCGTTCCAGACATGCGTTAAAATTCTCGAACAAGACTATAAAGGAAATTAGTTACGAGTTAGGTTTTTCTACACCAGATTATTTTAGTTATTTCTTTAAAATACAGACAGGCAGTAAGCCTTCGGTATTAAGAAAGTCCGTTGGTTCTTAATTTCAAGGTTTATACCGTGATTTTCACATTTTAGGCACAGTGGTTTATGCCTAATTTGGCATAAAAATAGAATCATGGATAGACAAAGTTTTATTAAAAAATCAGGCGCAGGTATTAGTTATGCTTTATTCTCAGGATTCATTTTCTGTAAAAGTCAAGATGATGAAGTAGGTACTTTAAATTATAATGACCCAAAGGTTATACGAGATGCCGATGGAGAGGTGCTCAATGTGATAGGAGATATACAGACCCATAAACTTTTGGGCAGCGAAACCAATGATCAAATCTTTGAGTGGGTAGATAACGTTGAACCCGGTGTAGGTATTCCGCCTCATGTACATACAAAGGAAGATGAAATTTTTAGGGTTGTTAAAGGCGAAGTAGAAATCGCGATTGATGGAGAGAGTACGGTCTTAAAAGCGGGTGATATTGCATTTGCGCCAAAAGGAGTACCGCATACATGGAAAGTAGTGGGTAGCCAAAAGGCAAAAATGATTACCTCGGCGTTGCCTGCGGGAATAGAGATAATGTTTCAAGAATTATCAGAACTACCTGCCGGACCACCGGATTTTGAGAAAGTTGCGGAAATTTGTGCTAAACAAGGTATTACCTTTGTGTAATGGCATTATTTGTCCGAATTCATGGCCTCATGGGCTATGTGTGCAAAACTCTTAATTTTAGGGTCCGGGTCATCAAGATATTGGGCAACTATATGTAGATATCTTGGTTCTTTTTGTTGTGCGATAAGATACAATACGGCAAGTTTGATCTTAAGGTCATTGCCCTGTAAAAGAAGTTTAAAACATTCTAATTCCGTTGGTATTTTATGTTTGATCTTTTGAAGCTCCTCTTCAGAAGAAATATCCAGGGCAGATTCCTCAATGATGGGTAGCAATCTACGTTTTAGCTCACCGGTTAAAAGATTGTCCAAAAACTCTATGGCATTATGTTGCGCTTCTTGTTTCTGACTCAATAAACCTTCATAGGCAATAGCTACATCTTTTTGTTGATAACGTAATCCCAAAAGTTTAAAAATCCGTTCTAATCCAGAATCCAGTCTGCGTTCCAATAGCTCTAAAAGACTGGTGCGCGCATCTCTTTCTGCATCACCAATTTCCTTTTTGGATTTATTTCTATTTCGATATGAAATAATGATTTGCGTGTGCATGGCGGATAAGGTTTGGTGATGCAGTTTGCATTCGTCAAAAATGACCGATACCACCTTGTACTTATTAAATTTTAATTGCGGGTGCGTTGCCCGTATAGCACTTAATGCCCTCACTACTTCTAAACGAACCGTAAGGTCTTCATGGTTTAAAATACCCAATAATTGATGTACGGCCTCCTTGGAATAAAAAGCTTGCATTGCGGCCGGTATAAATCGTAATACCGATAAAGGTTGCCGGCGCTCTGCAACGTGGTTCTTCAGTATAGGCAAAATTTGCTGACCATATACATTAAAGGCTTCCAGTACTGTTGGTCTAAATGCCTTTTCTGCCAAAAAGGGAATAATGTGCTGTACCATTTCTAGATCGGTTGCCGTACCTATAGCCTTTATGGTGGTTTTTACGATTTCTTCATTTTCATGTTGTAAAAATGCAACCAACCTGTTGTGGAAAATGGGCAAGTTGGCTACTCCCAATATTTCAATTACAGATGCAACGTATGGCAGGTCTTTTTGGTCAGATGCTATGGTTTTCAGTGCTAAAGAAATACGGTCCAATAGTGAGTAGCGCTGTTTTAAAGAATAGTTGTTTTTTGCCGCTCTAGCCAAGCAATATAGAGCAGCGGTCGCAATACGCTCGTTTGAGTGTTCTAGATACGCATCAAATATGAAAGATTTGTCTTTATGGGCAAAACTTAGAATATAGGCCAAAGTGGCAATAGTCAATTCACGGTCATCAATTTTTAATAATTCTGAAACCTCTGCCGTCATACTTTTAGAATTTAAAAAGTATAGATTCTGTATAGCCGATAACTTCACTTTATTACTTGGGTGCTCTAACAGCAACTCTACATCATCTGCGAATCTCTTGTCATTGATTTCCATCAATTTATCCAACATAAATAGAATTTGCTCTTCTGTACCTTTCTTAAAAACGGTGCGCATGCCTGCAACTACAGATACTTTGGTGTCCGTGACCTTCTTGGTTTTCTTATAAGAGTCGGTCAGTACTTCTAAATTGTTTCTAAACGTTTTGTAATATTCAATACGTACTTTATAAATAAAATAGAGCCAAAGACATACCAAAGCAATTATAAGAATGCCTATGTAAAAAGAGGGTAGGTCCAGCCCACGTACAACGAATATTAAAAGGCATCCGGCAATTCCTGTAGCCAAACTATCCACCACCACATCAATAAATGATTTGGTCTTGTTTTTTAGCTCAAAAGGTAAGGGCAAGGTCAACAGTTCAGAGGCACTTTTGTGTATGGATTGTTTTAATATGCCATCCATCGCTTTAATGACTACAACAGCAGAAAGTTCAGGAAGCATTAAAAACAAAATACTACCACCAAATATACCAATGGGCAATAATAAAAGTGAAAACCCTACACCCCAAATGCCCACAATTCTATGGGTGAAAAATAGCTGAATTATCAGCGAAAGTAGATTGAACGTAGAAAACCAAAAAGCAAAAAATGCGGTAAGCTCATCGGCATCCGTAAAAGACGACGATGCAAAATCACTGAACAAATAATCTACCAATTTAGCGACTACGACACTCACGGCTACAATGCTGGCAATATAGGTGAGATGTTTGGATTTTAATATAAGTTTTAAAGGCGGTTCACTAAGGTTGGTCGCAGATTTATGTTTTTTTACACTACCATTTTTTTTAACGCGGATGTTCCAAATATTTCGCAGAAGGGGAATGCAAAAAAATAAAAGCAGGGCGGCTACGAACATTAAGTTTTCATTGCCGATTATAGGGGCTAGAATAGAAGTTAAGTATCCACCAAAAATTCCACCAATAATAGCTCCCGATCCTATAAAGCCAAACAGTCTTTTAGCCTCACGAATATTGAACACCAAATTTGCCAGTACCCAAAACTGAGAGGCGGATAAAACGGCATAAATGGCTACCCAGATGTAGAAGAAATACAGCAGAACGCCACTTACTACCTCAAATGACAATAGAATTCCTAAACCGATCATGATAATAATGGAACTGATCAGGGTAATCTCAATTACTTTTTTAAGCGGGTATTTTGATACCGCCTTTGAGTAAAAATAGGAGGTGGCTACCGCCGTAACGGCAACCAATAAAAAAGCAAAAGGCAATTGTTCAACACCTAGTTCAGAAAGAAAAAGAGCGTTTACCGTAGGTTTTATGATCAGTAATACGGCTATGACCAAAAAAATGTAGGCGAGCATCCAAAGAGATACTTTGAACTCGCCTTCACGTACATCGAATATTTTTTTAATCAGTCTTTCTACCATCAAGAAATGGGCATCTGTATTCCAAGACCTAAAGTACTGGCTTTTTTAACACCTTTTCAATTGGTTTTACTAAATCTCTGATTATTTGTTCGCCATTGGCATCATCTATCAACGCAACCAGAATGTATCTTCTATTGCTGTCTTCGCCCCAAACCAATATGGAATCGGAATGATAGGTACGCCAAGAGCCCGATTTTCTGAATAACCTGGCATTGGGAGCGATCTTATCCAGCGTATTTACAAACTTATGGTGCAGTTCTGGATCTTCCATAATATCTAGCATTTGTTTGGATCGCTTTTCATTGACCAACTTACCGTTCGCCAACAGATAGTAATATCTACATACCTGGGTAACAGATGCGGCGTGACTCAGATTTTTTAAGGGCTCTCTGTTGGTTTCTCCACCACTGCCATAACGTTTGCCTACCCAAAGACCACCTCCTTTTTGTTCATCATAAAAGGCATACTTGGGATCGCACATCACCGATTCTAATTTTTCATACCCCACGCGATCGATCATTCTGGTAGATGCGGCATTGTCAGATTTACTGATCATTAAACGCATGTCTTTCTTTACTTCTGCAGTTTCCTTTAGTTCGCCTTTTTCAATAGCATCCATGGCCGCCAATAGAATGGCAATTTTAGGCAGGCTGGCAGCATACATCATATGGTTGCCGTTGACCCTTGCAAATCTCACCTTTTCCGGATTGCTCAGATCAACTAGTCCAACTGCCATTTTCTTTTGCACGATAAGATCGTTCCATTCTTGGTGAGAAGCCAGTTCATCCCTTAAATTGGTTTGCAGAGAACTGTCTAACAATTTTTGCAGGGGTTTGATCTTCGAATTGTCCATACGAAGTGGTAGCTCATTTTGTGCTTGTACTGCGGTACAGCATAGAAGGAAAAAAAGAAAAATAACAGGGGTTGATCTCATTGACGTTCGCTTATTTAAAAATGTAGTCAAAATTAGGTAAAGCACTCATTGGCTATATGTTAATTTTTATGGTTAGTACATTTTTTAAAAACACCGTAAAATCAATATAAAGACATATATCGCATAAAATAGGGTGTTAATTTTTAAAATAATTTCGGAATATATAGTACCTATGCGTCCCTTTTTTTGAGGGCAAATGGGTTAAAAATTTATATCTAATTTCAATAAAATAACTGTATCTTAAAAAATGGAATTTATACAGACTTATGAATCTTAAAGATGGCGTAAAAACGGCTGAGAACAAGGTGTCTACAGAGGCACGAAGGCTTAGCGATATGGTCAAGGATAAACGTAAATCTTTGGTAGATCGCTTAGAGTGCTTTGAAGATATTATAAGTTTGGAAGTAGGCGATACCGGTTTGCACCGTGCCAAGACTTTAGAACGTGAGTTCGATGTTCGTCAGCTTTATTTAAAATACGAAGGTGATAACCCTACCGGAACCCAAAAAGACCGTATTGCTTTTGCACAATTGTATGATGCGCTACGTCGCGAGTTTAGCGTGGTAAGCTTGGCTACCTGCGGTAACTATGGTGTAGCAATGGCGTTGGCATCAGACTTGGCGGGTATAGCTTGTAAGATTTATATACCGGAAAGTTACCATACCGATCGAGTGATAGAAATGGAAAGCCTAGGCGCAGAGATTATTCGTATACCCGGTAGTTATGAAGATGTGGTTACGGAAAGTTCAAGGTTGGCGGCAGAACATGGCTGGTATGACGCAAATCCGGGCGGTGCCAATACGCCGCTGCAGATTTCTGCCTATGCGCAGATCGCACAAGAGATTTTTGAAGATTTGGGCGACGCCCCAAAATACTGTGCGGTACCCGTTTCTAACGGAACGTTGTTTGCAGGTATTTATAGGGGCTTTGTAAATCTTTACAAAAGAGGGAAGACCTCGCGTATTCCTAAAATGATCGCGGCTTCTTCTTCGCATAAGAACCCTATTGTAGAATCCTATTTGCAAGGTTTGGATCATTGTAAGGATCTTAATCCTGCCGCAATAAAAGAAACCAAATACAATGAGCCATTGATCAACTGGCACAGTTTTGATGGGGAAGAGGCATTGTATGCACTTAAGGAATCTGAAGGGCATGCCTTCAACATTAGCGACAAAAAACTAAAGGAGATGACTTCTCTTTTACATAAAAAGGAAGGGTTCCGAATTTTACCTGCATCGACAGCGGGTTTGATCGGACTCTTAGAATTAGACGAAAAAATGAATTTTGAGCCTGACCGATTTGTGGCGGTGCTCACTGCAAAAAATTAAATATAAAAATGAAAAAAGTTATTGACGGTAAGGCACTGGTGTATTGTGAGGGAGCATTTAATACGCCTAACGGTAAAACGGCACATGGGTTGGTTCGCTTTACCGAACGTTATGAGGTAGTTGGTGTGCTAGATGCTAAATATGCCGGTAGAGATGCCGGTGATGTTTTAGATGGCAGACCAAACGGAATACCGGTTTTTAAAGATCTGGAAGCTGCTATTATAGCATTGACGGCCAGCGACAACTTGCCAAGTTATTTGGTAATAGGGCTTGCACCAGATGGTGGTAGGTTGCCACAAGTTGCAAAAGCCACTATAAAAGCTGCGTTGCAACAAGGCTGGAACGTTGACAGTGGTTTGCATGATTTTTTAACGAACGATGCAGCATTGGTAGCATTGGCCAATGAAAAGAATGTAAAGATCAGGGATATCAGAAAAACACCGGATCGCGATCAATTGCACTTTTTTACGGGAGATATCGAAAAAGTAGACTGTTTAAAATTAGCGGTTTTAGGAACGGATTCTGCCCTAGGTAAACGTACTACTGCTTGGATTTTGGTACATGCATTTCGTAATGCCGGTAAAAAGGCGGAAATGATAGGTACCGGACAAACCGGATGGATGCAAGGCGCTAAATATAGTATGGTGATGGATAGTTGTATCAATGATTTTGTATCGGGTGAAATTGAACATGCCGTGGTCAGTGCCTATAAAAATGAAGATCCAGATGTTATTGTCATAGAAGGGCAGGGGAGCTTAATGAATCCTGCTTACCCGGGCGGATTTGAAATTCTGGCTGCAGGTAGACCGGACTATGTTATTCTGCAGCATGCACCAAAACGTTTGGAGTATGATGGGTTTCCGGGATATAAAATGCATTCATTAGAAGAGCAGATCAAAGCCATACAAGTGATTTCGGGTAAAGAAGTAATAGCCATTACCGTAAATCATGAAGGCATGGAGAAAAGTGAAATTCTAGAGGTATGCAAAGCAATTACCCTTGAAACTAAATTACCGGCTTTTGATGTGTTGGAGTACGGTGCAGATGATTTAATAGCCATTTTGATGTCAAAATTGAAATGAGAATAACGAACATTTCTTTTGAGCGCTTAGATTTAAAACTCTATGATCCTTACACGATCGCTTATGAGACTATAGATCGTACCAGTAATTTTATTCTAAAAGTTGAAACCGATGGTAAAATTATAGGTTATGGTTGCGCAGCGCCAGATCCTGTAGTTACCAATGAAACTCCTGATGATGTTGCACATGCCATAGATAGCATTATTATACCCTATTTAAAAGGCAAAGATCCATTTACCTACGCGCTATTGCTTTTAGAACTTAAACAAGTATTGGGCAAACGGTCTTCTGCATTGGCTATGGTAGATTTGGCATTATTTGATATCATGTCTAAAAAAGCCGAGGTGCCTTTGTACAAGTTTTTAGGGGGCTATCGCAATCAAATTGCTACCAGTATTACCATTGGTATTATGGGTGTAGACGAGACCTTGGCTCAAGCTAGTGAATTTGTAAAGCAAGGATTTGGCATTTTAAAGGTTAAAGGCGGTTCTAACCTTGAAGAGGATATTGCTAAAATGCGAATGATCCACGAAAAGTACCCTAATATTGAATTACGGTTTGATGGTAACCAAGGCTATTCTGTAAAAGAATCGGTTGCATTTGTGAAGGCTACTGCCGCAATTGGGGTAGAAATTTTTGAGCAACCCACCAAAGTGGAGGCTGAAGAACGCTTGGGCGAAGTAATGGATCAGGTAAATGTGCCTATTATGGCAGATGAAAGTCTAAAAACATTGACCGATGCATTTAGATTGGCACAAAATGAACGGGTAGATATGGTGAATATCAAGCTCCAGAAAGTAGGTGGTATTTGGGTGGGTATGCATATCAATTCCGTAGCCAAGGCAGCTAAATTGGATGCTATGGTGGGTTGTATAGATGAATGCGGACTGGGTATTGCCGCAGGTTTGCACTTTGCCCTATCTAGACCTAATATTAAGTATGCCGATTTAGATGGTCATTTAGATATAATCGATGATCCCTATCATTCCATTTTTAAATTGGAAAAGGGAATTTTATATCCGACCGAAAAACACGGTCTGGGTTTTACTGAATCTCATTTATAATACGTCATCATGTATATAATTTTACTTGCCATTTTTATCGTTGGGTATCTTTTTATTGCATTGGAGCATACCGTTAAAATTGATAAAGCCGCTACGGCCTTACTTACAGGAACGCTTTGTTGGGTTATTTATATTTTGGGCAGAGATGCCTTTGTTCTGAATATACCGGCGGAAGAATCCGTTCACTTTGTGGTAGAAAGTTTAAGGGAAAATTTAGGGGAAATCTCAGAAATCCTATTCTTTCTTTTAGGAGCAATGACTATTGTTGAGATTATTGATGCGCATGAAGGGTTTTCCGTAATCACAGATAAAATTACGACTACGAACCGGGTTAGGTTATTGTGGATTTTATCTATACTCACATTCTTTTTGTCAGCTGCATTGGATAACCTGACCACCGCAATAGTAATGTCTGCCTTGTTGCGTAAGTTAATTCATGACAAACAAGATCTGTGGATGTTTGCCGGTCTGCTGATAATTGCGGCGAATGCCGGTGGAGCATGGTCTCCTATAGGCGATGTGACCACTATTATGCTTTGGATCGGTGGGCAGGTAACCGCAATGCATATTATCAAGGAAATCTTTTTGCCAAGCTTGGTCTGTTTATTAGTGCCATTGACAATGGTTTCATTTAAATTCAAAGGCAATATTGTTAAGCCTAAAGATGAAAACTGCTCTCACACCCAAAATTTTGAAGTCGGTAATTTTGACAAAAATCTCGTTTTTGCAATTGGAATAGGCGCATTATTGTTTGTACCTGTTTTTAAGACCATAACCCATTTACCTCCATTTATGGGTGTGTTATTGGGATTAAGTGTGGTATGGATAACTACCGAAATATTACACAGGAACAAATCGGTAGAAGAGAAGAAAACTTTAGCCATTTCTAACGTACTAAGAAGAATAGATACCCCAAGTATTTTATTCTTTTTAGGAATTTTGGTGGCAGTAGGAGCTTTGCAATCCGCGGGACATTTAGCAGATATGTCTCGTTTACTTGATGATAATTTTGAGAGTATCTATGCGGTAAACTCTATTATTGGCGTATTATCTTCTATTGTGGATAACGTGCCATTGGTAGCGGGTACCATGGGTATGTATAGTTTAGATACTTACCCACCAGATTCTGATTTTTGGGAATTACTTGCTTTCTGTGCAGGAACAGGCGGTAGTATTTTAATAATTGGATCAGCTGCCGGTGTAGCCATCATGGGAATCTTAAAAATAGATTTTATGTGGTATTTAAAGCATATTTCATTACTTGCCATATTAGGCTACATAGCAGGTGTTTTAACTTTTATGTTGGTGAACTAATGTAACTATTTTTCCAATTGCTCAATAAGGTTGGCAACTAAGGCTGTCCAACCTGTTTGATGCGATGCTCCCAGACCACGACCGTTTTCTCCGTGAAAATATTCATAGAATAATATCAAGTCCTTAAAATGAGGGTCTTGGTAGTATTTTTCGTAGTTCTTGTTGATTGCCCTATTACCTTTTTCATCTTTCTCGAACATGTGGATCAGGCGTTTGCTCAACTCATCGCTCACTTGTTTAAGGTTCAGGAGTTTGTTGCTCCCGGTTGGGTATTCAAAAAGGAAGTCATTACCGTCATACCATTGGTATTCCCGTAGTGCTTGAATGAACAGATAGTTCATCGGCATCCAAATAGGTCCGCGCCAGTTAGAATTTCCACCGAATAAGGGTACGGTAGATTCCGCCGGCTCATAATCAATGGAATATTCTATGCCGTCAATATGAATTTGATAGGCTTTCTCATGTACTTTAGATAATGATCGTATACCATATTCACTTAAAAATTCTTTCTCATCTAGAAGTGCGGTGACCAGTTTTTGCATTCTATCCTTAGGTACCAATGAAAGCAGTAGGTCGCCATCTGCTTCGTATTGCTGTATTACCTCATATTTTAAGTTTTCTGCACGGTATTTTTTAAACCAAAGAACACTGGCCTTAAACTTAGGGAATTTATCCAACACACTTTTTTTAATGGTAAGTACTGCCGCTAGGGACAGCATACCTGCAATGGAGCGCACTTTAATGGTGGTAGATTGCCCATTAGGTAAGGTCAACCTATCATAGAAGAAACCTTCTACATCATCCCAAACATTTGCCTTATCGGTATCCATTTTGTTCAGGGCTTCTGCTATGAATACAAAATGCCCAAAATATTTTGTCGCCATGTCTTCATAGGTATCGTCATGTTCCGCAATACGAAGACTTATTTCTAGCATGTTTAAACTATATAGGGCCATCCAAGCGGTACCGTCAACTTGATCCAAGAATCCACCGCCGGGCACACCATGGCTACGATCAAAGACCCCAATATTATCCAAGCCCAAAAATCCGCCTTGAAAGACATTATTGTCATTTCTGTCTTGACGATTTACCCACCAATTGAAGTTCAAAGAAAGTTTGTTGAACATGCGTTTTAGGAACTTAATATCTGGTACACCTGTTATAGACTTATCGGTGCCGTAAATCTGTAATGTTGCCCATGCCTGTACTGGCGGATTTACATCACTGAAATTCCATTCGTATGCGGGAATTTGACCATTAGGTGCCATATACCATTCTTTGGTGAACAGCAATAATTGATCTTTGGCAAATTCAGGATCTATAGATGCAAAAGAGGTACAGTGAAAGGCAGAGTCCCACGCCGCGTACCACGGATATTCCCAAGCATCGGGCATAGAAAGTACATCGTGGTTTCTCAATGTTTTCCAATTGCTGTTTCTTCCGTTTTTACGCTGCTCTGGTGGTGTGGTGGTCTTGTAATCGCCTTCCAGCCATTTTTCAACCTCGTAGTTGTAGTATTGCTTGGTCCATAGTAAACCGGCAAAGGCTTGTTTTAAAATCGCCTTTCGATCATCGGTTGCTTTAGGAGCTATTTCTTCATAAAATTGGGTACATTCTTCTTGTCGTGCTTTAAAAATGGCATCAAAATCTGAAAAAGGTGTATCCAAAGTATCTTCGGTCAAACGTAGTTGAAAGGTTTTAGATTCACCGCCACCTATAATTTCTTGATATAGCGGTGCAAATTTGGTCCCGGAGCTATTTTTGGTGGCCAATTCAAAATCATTGTTGCAAACGGCATCATTAAATAAATCCTTTTTAAAAGGATGGTCGTTTGTATCGCTATATACTTTTTTTCTGTTCGTTTCATTTTCGGTAAAGAACAACTGTGCCGCTTTTTGAAAATACAGATTGTAGCTGCCCACATAAGGGTGGTCTATGTGCACAAAGGGGTTTGTTTTGGTCCCTTTTTTAGTGATAACAGGCTTTCTGGACATTTCTTTAAATGTCCAGTGATTTCGCATTACCATTTGTGGTAATAGTGTTATGGGCGCTGCTTGGTTGCTTCTGTTGGTAATGGTAATTTTTATGAGGATATCGGTTTCGTCTCCCTTTGCATATTCGGTACTGACATCAAAATAGGTGTTGTCGTCAAAAATACCGGTATCCAAAAGTTCATATTCCAGCTCTTTACGATTTCGTTTTTGGTTCTCGGTTATGAGTTGGTTGTATGGATACGACTTCTGCGAATACTTGTACAAATACTTCATATACGAGTGAGACGGTGTATTCTCTAAATAATAGTACAGTTCTTTTACGTCTTCGCCATGATTACCTTGCGGACCCGTTAACCCAAATAGACGTTCTTTTATAATGGGATCTTTTCCGTTCCATAATCCTATGCTAAAACACATGTTGCAATAGCGGTCACTAATACCTGCAATACCATCTTCTCCCCAACGGAATGCGCGACTTCTGGCATGGTCATGCGGAAAATAGTTCCAGGCATCGCCACCGGCACTATAATCTTCACGTACCGTTCCCCATTGGCGTTCACTTAAATACGGTCCCCATTTTAACCAGTCTTTTTCTTCTTTTTGTTGTTGTGATAAGCGGATTTTTTCAGGGTTTTTCATTGGGGTGCTGTGATAAATAAATTAAACTTCAAAGTGAGATACTTTTTTAGGAAAATCTATTAGTTGTTTTTTATTACGATATTTTACTATCGTATAATTTTAATTGTTGTAAAGTATTAAATCACATGGTAAGTGCCTGATATTTAGTTTTAGTTGTGATGATAGCTACTCCTGGTCACATAACCGTCACATAAAATTAAGCCCAGTATGGACCATACTTGGCATGTTTTTTTGAATTGCTTTCTGGATCCAAATCTTTTATTAATTTTTCTTGAATTGTCATTGCAATAATTCTGGAAGCAATAGAGTAATTTCTTTCTTCAATTCCAAATCTTTCCCTTAAGGTTTGGTTAGTCATGTTTTCTCCAGAAACATATTTTAATGCAGCATGCATGTAACAAGCTCTTGTTTTGTCGTCCTTGTTCATTTGACGTAAAGTTTTATAAGAGTATAATATAATTCTTGTAAAGTTTTCTCCTTCTATAAATTTGGGAGCTGGTAATTGATAATATTCACATTGAAATATAACTTTATCTATGCCACTACCTCTTTCCTCACAAATATTCATACGTCTCATAAAACCTGCAAGTTTTTCATTTCTTGATTGTGGATTGTGGTCTACAAATCTCATTGTGCTAATTATTGGCTTTCCAGGGTTAGAAATTTCTATTCTATCATCAAAAATTTCTATCATTGGACCTGTACCCGTAATTGAAAAGTCTTGATGAATGAGTGCATTTGCTACAAGTTCTCTTACAGCTAATTCTGGAAACATTTTCACCTCCTTTCTAAAAGCTTTTCCAATTTCTTCATTTACTGGTAATTGATCATTAATGTAATTGACAAGACCATTGAATCCTGCAGCATAACCTTTCTGTCCTATTTGTTCCTTTTTTGTGTTAAGCTTGTTTTTGCCTTGATATATTATAACTCTTATGGCTTTTCTCTCCAAAACGTCGAAATCGTCTAGTCTTTTGGCAAAAAGAATAGCTCCTAAATTTGTGATATCAAATTTAGTTCCTTTCGATTCAATTATTTTTTCTTGCTCAAGTTTTTCAAAAATAGCTTTTCGATTATCTGGTAATGGTATTCTCATCAAATCAAAGTATGATGGATAGTCCAATAAAGTAAGAATTTTGTCTGGCACTACTGCGTGGAGGGCAATTCCTTTTTCAAATGCTGAACCTGGTTTTTTATTCCAAATAATCCTTTGTTTTTCAGGATGCTCATCTAATCTTTTTTTATAAGAACCAATACGTATATATGAGATTCCTGAAAATTTTACTGGTGTATTAAATGTAGCTTGAATTTTAAAAAGTATAACACGTAGACCTTCTGCTATAAAATCATGTGTCTCGAAGTGAATTTTTGGATTTAAAAGTCTTGTAAGCCATGGAATAAGATTTTCATTCCCTTTTATTTTTTGATTTAAATTAAAATTTGTACCAACTATTCTATGGTTGTTGTCATTTATTCCAAAAACTAAATAAGCATAATCCTTATTATGTAAGCAGGCAGCATTAGAAAGAGCAGAAATATATTCTCCTAATTCTTGACCATTGTTTTCTTTGAATTCAAGCCATTCTGTTTCTTCAGGTTCAGCACGCAATTCACTTAAAAGGATATTTAAATCGGATTCAGTCACATTGATTGTTTATGTTAATGAGTTGAAAATGAGGGAGTTTAGTTGTTGTGTTTCAGTTTTAGTCACATAAACGTCACATAAGCAAATGTATATAAAATCAATAACTTATTATATTAAATTTAAACCGCCCTTTGCACTACTTCAAAAACCTTATTGGCATCGCACTTGATAGTTTTAGAAGGGAATTTTAATATTAAGGCGTAATCATGGGTGGCCATTAGAATGGTTCTCCCGGATTTATTGATTTCCTGTAAAACCTTCATGACCTCTACACTGGTTTGTGGATCAAGGTTTCCGGTTGGCTCATCGGCAATGATCAGCTCGGGGTCGTTCAATAAAGCACGTGCAATGGCAATACGTTGTTGTTCTCCACCAGAAAGCTCGTGCGGAAATTTAAAGCCCTTGGTTTTCATACCTACTTTTTCTAGTACGTTTGCTACCCTTGCATCCATCTCGGCTTTATCCGTCCATCCGGTCGCTTTCAAAACAAAGAACATGTTCTGGTTAATATTGCGGTCTGGCAATAATTTAAAATCCTGAAAGACAATACCCAGTTTTCTGCGTAAAAATGGAATATCCTTTTCCTTTAGCGTCTTAAGATCGAACTCCACCACATGCCCTTCGCCTTTTTGCAAAGGCAAATCGCCATACAGGGTCTTCATAAAGCTACTTTTACCGCTACCGGTCTTACCAATGAGGTAAACAAATTCACCTTTAGCGATTTTTAAACTAACTTCACTAAGTACCAAGCTCTCCTTTTGAAAGATAGCCGCATCTTTAAGTTCTAAAACAATCTCTTCCATAACGCAAATGTTGATATAAAAGTAATAAGTTCCATTAGATATTAGAGTCCCCATGTTCAAATTCTTTTCTTTTGTATGGGTATTGCACATACTTAGGTACAATTTTTGCCGTTATCACATGTGATAACGGTAATTCTAAATAGTAACAGAACACTATGCTTAAACAATTCACCGCTTTTATTCCAATGGTATTGGGTTTGGTAGCTTTGGGCACGGCCCAAGAGACAAAGATCTATACCCATGAACAGAAAGCATTTCAAGACGCGCTAGCGCTATACAACAACGAACAATATCAAGCGGCACAGACTATTTTTGATAAGGTCAAAGTGTCAACAAAAGATGAGGAAACCGCTGCCAATAGCGCCTATTATTCTGCCAACGCGGCAGTGCGCTTAAACCAGATCGGTGCCGATAGGTTGATGGAAGATTTCGTTGAAAAATACCCTACGTCCACTAAACGTAATTCTGCTTATGCCGATGTGGCGGAGTACTATTTTCAAACAGGAAAATATCCGTACGCCTTAAAATGGTACAACAAAGTAGATCAAAGTTCTCTTTCTCGTGGAGAGATGGATAAGTTCAACTTCAATTATGGGTATTCTTTATTTTCGTCTCGCAAAACAAAAGAGGCTGAAAAATATTTGGAGAAAGTAACGACCTCTCAGGTTTACGGTTCACAGGCAAAATATTACTTAGGTTATATTTCTTATCAACAAGATGACTATGAAACCGCAAACCAGCGTTTTGATCAAATTACGGATCAAGATGTGTTAGAGGAAAAGTTGAGTTATTACCAGGCTGATATGAACTTTAAGCTGGGTAAGTTTGAAGAGGCTATTGCATTGGCAAAAAAGCAATTGCCAAAATCTGACCGACGTGAAGTATCTGAATTGAACAAGATCATTGGGGAAAGTTACTTTAACCTAAAGCAGTATGAAAACGCCATACCTTACCTTACGGAGTATAATGGTAAAGGCGGTAAATGGAGCAATACCGATTATTACTATTTGGGCTATGCCTATTATAAAGGTGGTGATTATGCGAATGCCATTGCCCAATTCAACAAAATTATTGGAGGTACTAATAGTGTTGCGCAAAATGCATACTACCATTTGGCAGAATGTTATTTAAAGTTGGATAAAAAGCAGGAAGCTCTGAACGCTTTCCGTAATGCATCTCAAATGGATTACAGTGCGGAAATTCAAAAAGATGCATTCTTAAATTATGCGCGTTTAAGTTATGAGGTGGGTAATGCTTATGAGCCAGTACCGCAAGTAATTACCAATTATTTAAAAACCTATCCTAAAGATGAGCATCAAGAAGAGATGCAGACCTTATTGGTAGATTCATACATTACCTCAAAGAACTTTGAAGGTGCCATGCAATTGTTGGAGGAGAATAAAAACTACGCCAGTAAATCGGTATACCAAAAAGTAGCTTATTATAGAGGTATTGAGCTTTTTATGGAAGGCGATTATAATGCGGCTTCAGAGAATTTTTCCAAATCATTGGGCGGTGCGGAAGACATGTTGTTCAAGGCCCGTGCCGATTATTGGAAAGCGGAGTCCGATTATTTGTCCAACCGTTTTGATGATGCGGTAAAAGGGTATACGGCATTTAAGAACAACCCGTCTGCACAAAGTACGGAAATGTATACCGATGTTGATTATAATTTGGCATACGGTTATTTTAAGCAGAAAAATTATAATGAGGCCATTACCTATTTCAACGCATTTACGTCTAACGGAAATGCTGATGTAGAAAAATTAAATGATGGTTACCTACGTTTGGGCGATAGTTATTATGCGACCAGTAAATACTGGCCTGCCATAGAAACATACAATAAAGCTTTGGCTTTAACAGGACCTGAAAAAGATTATGCCTTCTACCAAAAAGCAATGAGCTATGGTTACGTGGACAGAGGTGCTAGCAAAATTGAAAACCTTGAGGAATTTGTAAGCAAATTTCCTAGATCAAGCTTTAGGGACGATGCTTTGTTTGAACTGGGTAATACGTACGTAGCCCAAGGCCAAGAGAGCAAAGGGCTAGAGGCTTATGATCGTTTGATCAGTGAATATAGGGCTAGTTCATTGGTGCCACAGGCATTAATGAGACAAGGTTTGGTCAATTATAACGCCAGCAGAAATGAGGCTGCATTGGCTAAATTTAAAACCGTGGTTAGAGATTTCCCAAAAACGCAGGAGGCTATACAGGCGGTTGCTACGGCAAAATTGGTCTATGTGGATATGGGGCAGGTAAACGAGTATGCCGAGTGGGTACGAGGATTGGATTTTGTTGAGGTAACCGATGCCGAATTGGATAATGCTACTTTTGACGCTGCCCAAAAACAGAACTTGGAGGGTAATGTTGATGCCGCTATTAAAGGGTATAAGAATTACATTCAGCAGTTCCCAACTGGTTTACATGCCGTAGATGCCAACTTCAGTTTAGCTCAATTATATTTTGGAAAAGGAGATAAGGAAGCTGCTTTACAGTATTACAAATATGTGGCGGATAGAAGCACGAGCGAGTATGCAGAACAGGCATTAACACGTGTATGTGAAGTTTATATCTCTAAGGACGATTACCAGATTGCATTGCCATATTTGTTAAAATTGGAGAGTCAGGCGAATATTCAGCAGAACAGAACTTTTGCACGTTCCAATTTAATGAAAGGGTATTACAAGCAAAAGAACTATCCAAAGACATTGGAATACGCGGATAAGGTATTGTCTACCCCAAGTATTGACGACAGAATAAAGAGCGATGCGCATATTATGATCGCCAGATCGGCCATTGCTACAAATGATGAGGCAAAGGCTAAAGCGGCCTATGCAGAAGTTTTAAAAATAGCTTCTGGTGCCACTGCTGCAGAAGCATTGTATTATGATGCTTATTTTGAGCATAAAGACGGTGCTTACGAAAATTCAAACGTAGCGGTTCAAAAATTGGCTAAAGATTATGCGGCGTACAAAGAATGGGGCGGTAAAGGTTTGGTGTTAATGGCTAAAAACTATTATGCCTTAAACGATGCCTACCAAGCAACCTATATTTTAGAGAGCGTAATAACCAACTTTACGCAATACCCGGAAATTGTTGCCGAGGCTAGAGCGGAATTGACCATCATAAAGTCAAAAGAGGCCAAGAGCAATTCATCTGTAGATCCTAATTAAAAGATTCACGTACACCAGTAAAAGAACACCTATGTACAACAAACATATATTTACGCTTATATTTTTAACGCTTGGCTTTCAAGTTACCTTTGCTCAAGAAGAGGAAGAGAAAGATTTGGGTACGGAAACCGTAACGGTGACCAAAGCCTACACGCCAACCGTTTCAGATGCTTTTAAAATTAAATCGGTACCAAACATGAACGATTCTATCGTTCTTCAGAAAAAACCAATCAATTACAGCATATTTTCCGTTCCGGTAGCATCTACGTTTACGCCTTCTAAAGGAACGGCATCTAAAGTAGAAAAATTACCTCCTCCGGTGTTATATAATTCTTATGCTTCATTGGGCGCCGGATTGTATGGTAATGTTCTGGGCGAATTTTATACGAGTAGAACTATAAATAGAGATGAGAATTTTGATATTGGATTCAACCATTTGTCTTCTCGTGGTGGAATCAACGGTGTAGAACTTAACGATACCTTTTATGATACCAAGTTAGATGCATCGTATGCAAAAAGAGATAGGGATTTAGAATGGGGTGCGGCCATTGGGTTGCAACATCAACTGTATAATTGGTACGGTATTGAACCCGGTGTGTTCAGTGAAACGGTTATTAATAGTATTGATGAACGTCAAAATTATTACATGGGCGAAGTAAGTGGTCATATAAACGTGGAAGATGCTTATTTTAAAAGGGCCGATTTAAAGTATAGAAGATTTTTTGATGCCGTAAGTTCCGGTGAAAACAGGGCAATTTTCAATACCGGATTTGAGTTCCCAATGAACGAAGAAACCTTTAATGCTAAAGTGAAGTTGGATTATGTTGGTGGTACATTTGAAAATGCCAGTGTTAGTAGTGCTGACAATGATAATGGTATTTCTTATGGCAATTTGCAAGTAGGTATAAATCCGTCTTTGACCATGTTGCGTGATGATCTTTCCTTGAATTTGGGAGTAAATTTGGTCTACGGAATGGACTTGGAGAACAGTGAAAGTAATTTCTATATCTATCCGGCTGTAACGGCTTCGTATAGGCTGTTAGATGAAACCGTAATCGCTTATGGTGGGGTAACGGGGGAGTTAAAACAAAATTCGTATTATGATTTTGTAGAAGGTAACCCTTTTGTTTCGCCAACGTTGACCATTGCGCCAACAGATAGCCAGTACAATGCCTATGTAGGTTTTAAAGGGCAGTTATTACCTAATTTAAGCTATAATGTTAAAGGGTCATATACCGCCGAGAACAATAAACCTTTATATACTTTAAATCCGAGAAACGATTTTAGGTCAGATGATAAAGGATATTACTATGGTAATTCATTTGGTTTGTTTTATGATGATATAAAGACCTTGGGTATTTTTGGGGAGTTGAATGTAGATGTTAACCGTAATTTTACCGCAGGTGCAAATATTGAGGTTTACGATTATAATACGGAAACGGGCAACCCTGCATGGAACCTTCCAAATTTACAGGCTTCTTTGTTTATGGATTACCAAATAGGTGAAAAATGGTATGCAGGTGTTAACTTGTTCTATGTTGGTGAGCGTGAAGATTTTTCATCCACGGTAGTACAAAATGCACAACCAAGTGAATTTCCCGCAACCCTTATTACTTTAGATGGGTATTTTGATGCCAACGCCCATGTTGGATATCGTTATACAGATCAATGGTCGTTCTTTATAAAGGGAGCCAACCTTTCAAATAACGATTATCAACGTTGGTCTAACTTTCAGGTACAAGGAATTCAAATTTTAGGAGGCGCAACCTATAAGTTCGATTTTTAACAACAATTCATTTATAAATGACAACGCCTAAGTGTCGGATGCTTCTGATACTTAGGCGTTTTTGGTTTTAGAATATTTTTAACACTTTAAAACAAACCTCAAATAGTTCACTTCGTAAGTATGGGCAATTCAACTATTAAACCCAATATAAATTATGAAGAAATCTATTTTTTATTTAGCAATACTTATCGGAGCCCTTTTCATTGCTTCTTGCAGTGATGATGATGACGCCATCGTAGATATGAATCCAGATGCCACCTGTGATGATGGTGTAATGAACGGTGATGAAACCGGTATTGATTGTGGTGGTTCTATGTGCGAACCTTGTGGAGATGGAATGACCGTTTTAGGACGTAGAACTGATCTTTTTGTTACCAATAACGAAAACGGAAACATATCAAGATATAGCGTTACCGGAGATTCTTTGGTTACATATATGACCACAACTACGGCTGCAGAGGGTATTTATTATGATGCTACGGCCGATATGGTCTATCAGGCATCTAGAAGCGACTTACAATTAGAAGCATTTGCGGACATTAATACATTAATTGATGGTGATGCCATTACTTCTTCCTTCACAGGAGCGGCAGATTTAGAAAGCCCAAGAGAATTAGCGGTAAACGGAAGTTCTTTTGTAGTGGCCGATAATGGGTCTAACAAATTCTTTGTATATGAAAATACAGGCAGCGGATTTACACTGATGAATACCGTTGAAGTACCGTTCCCGGTTTGGGGCATTACTTTTAAAGGTGATGATTTATACGCTGTTGTTGATACAACGGGCGACTTGGCAGTTTATTATGATTTTCTTTCTAACGCCAACTCGGCTATTTTAAGACCTTCTAAAAGAGTTACTATTGAAGGTATTGTAAGAACACACGGTATTACTTATGATGGTACGGACGATGTTATGGTATTGACCGATATTGGTGATGCTACAGATGCAAACACAGATGGTGGTTTTCATGTAATTTCAGAATTCTCATCAAAGTTCGATGCATTATCAGATGGTGAATTATTACCCATAGGAATGCAGGTAAGAGTAGCGGGTTCATCAACTTTAATGGGTAACCCTATTGATGTTGCCTACGACTCTGAAACCGATGCAGTATATGTTTCTGAAATAGGAAATGGAAAAGTATTAGGATTTACCTCTATAGGTTCTGGTGGCGATGTGTCTCCGTCTTTCAACAAAGATTTGGCAATGGCTTCATCTATTTATTTCAGTAGTGATGAAACAGATGGTAACACAGGAGATTCTAGTGACGCTAGGGCAACAAGATTATATGCGACGAGTACTGCCAATGGTGATGTAAGTATTTATGACGGTTCTGGTATGCTAACTAAAACTGTTGCCACAGGATCTGATGCTACAGAAGGTATTTATTATGATGCTTTTAATGATGCTATAATACAGGCTTCAAGATCTGGCTTGGCGTTGGAGTTTTATGGTAGTTTTTCTGCTGTAACCGATCTTGCAAATATTGCTGCGGATTTTTCAGGTAGTGCGGAGTTGGCCAGCCCAAGGGAAATTGCTGTTTTTGGTAATAAGGTGGTAGTGTCAAGTAATTCGGAAAATAAGTTCTACGTATATGAATATAACGGTTCTAGTTTTAGTTTGTTGAATACTTTTGATGCCGGTTTTAACACTTGGGGAATTACTTTTATGGGCAATAGCTTATTGGCTGTAGTAGATAACACAAGTGATTTAGCGGTGTATGACAATTTCTTGACCGCTTTTTCCGCTGATGGTGCTATTACACCAACTAAAAGAATTACGGTTGAAGGTATTGTAAGAACACACGGTATAGATTATAGCGAAGCTGATGATGTGTTGGTGATGACGGATATAGGAGATGCTGCAGATGCCAATACAGATGGTGGTTTTCAAATAACCCAAGATTTTGCGGCTAAATTGGCAGCAATAAATGACGGCGGTTCATTGGCCTTGTCCGAGCAAACAAGAGTTGCCGGTTCTTTAACTGAAATGGGTAACCCAATAGATGTAGCTTACGACCACAAAACAAAAACAGTGTTCATTGCAGAGATAGGTAATGGTAAGGTGCTTTCCTTCTCAGATGCTTTAAATGCTAGTGGTAATGTTGCACCAGCGGTTAGTAATGATCTTGCTTCTGCTGCATCAATTTACTTATACAACAATTAAAGGTTAAAGTAAGGTTTGGTTTTTATTGTTAGTAAGGCCCTTCTTTGAGATGAGAAGGGCTTTTTTTATGCGTAAAATTTGGCAAAACGGCCATATTTTATCTTTTCTGTAATTTAGGGAAACTATTTAATGCGCATGTTAACTATAAGACCATATCTAAATCTTCTGCTTTTGCTTGCGCTGTGCATACCATTTTTTTTAGCGAGTCAGAATTTGGTATTGAACCCTAGTTTTGAAAACTATAAGCAATGTCCCGTTGCATTGGGCAATTTGGAAAAAGATGTTATACATTGGAAAATGCCCACTAAAGGGACTACGGATTATTTCAATGGTTGTAGTATAGCCATGGGTACTCCAGAGAATTTTAATGGTAAACAACCTGCAGATTTCGGTGAAGGCTATGTCGGATTTTATATGTACGCCCCCAATGACTATCGTGAGTATATTGAAGCACAATTAAGCGCTACGTTGATAAAAGGCGAACGCTACACAATTTCTTTTTATGTTAGCCTGGCGGAACGATCAGACTTTGCGGTCAAGGAATTTGGTATCCGTTTTACCGAGCTTCCTGTTGAAGTTGCTACGAGCAAGGTTTTGTCTGGCTTACATTATGCTCAACTAAAAGGAGAGAAATCCAAAGAGCTAGTAATATCCTATTCCAAATACTATTCCGATGAAATTAAGTGGGTGAAATTGACCACCACCTATGAAGCCAACGGAACCGAAAATTTTATGGTCATCGGTAATTTTAAAAACAATAGGCGCACACAGAAATATCAGACCAAAAGGGAAATAACTAAAGGTTCTTACTATTATTTAGATATGGTCTCTGTGTATAATGTGAACTCAGAACCGTTGAGTGACGATATTCAATTAAAAGAATACGAGTTAGACAGTATTCATGTTTTTAAAGATGTGTATTTCAATTCTAACAAAGCTAAGATAAGAGGAGACCATCAACTGGAAATGGAACTATTGCTGTCTTACTTAAAGAAAAATTCTACTGTTCATATTGAAATACGTGGACATACGGATGATATTGGCTCTGATAGTTTTAATCAAAAATTGTCAGTAAGACGTGCAAGCGAAATCGTTGGCTATTTGACTGAAAACGGAATAGGCATAAATAGGATATCCTCCATAGGTTTGGGTAGTTCAATGCCAATAGCCACCAATAAAACGGAAGCCGGAAGATTTCTCAACCGGCGTGTAGAATTTGTACTTCGTAATCCTAATTAATAATCTGAATATTCTGTTGGGTATAATAGGTGAATATCTGCGTGACTAACAGTGTTTTGGTATTTGTCTAACACAGAGATTTCCTTCCATTTATCGGACGATCCAAAATCTTTCCAAAGAGCATCTCTTTCTTTCATGTTGTTAAATGTTGTCATATACATGAGATTGGGCATCTTATCTCCAGAAATGACATCGGCATAAAAAACCGCATTAAAACCTAAACTTTCAAAAAGTTTCACTTCGCCGCCCTCGTTGAACATATCTACTTTTCTACGGTACATGGCTTCTGTTGGTCCTTCGTAACTTCTAAGTTCATATACTCGGTTTGCTCGTGGACCATCTACCGTGCTGGGTCTCATTTTTGGCATATCGGAAAATGCACGTAACAACACTGAACTAATACGTTCATAAGGTTTGTTGTCGTGCGCGGCATTAATGTATGCATCACCCGCGGATAAATGGGTTTTATCTACCGCAAGCATAGCTTCTAATTTATTGAACTCCGCCAAGGATTGAAACGGAATTAATACGTAGATTTTATTGCTTATTGTAAAATTGCCGGGTATTACCTTAAAGACACCAATATTGTTGATTTCCATTCTTTTTAAAGCTGGTAGGTAGGCATTTTTTAGGTAATGGTCTACCATATTTTCTTGAGTATCGTTTTTTATGGTATATGTTTTTAGTTGGTAATATTCCTGTTCTTGTGCAAAACTTGTAAATGAGCCGCAAGTGATAAAAAACAATAAAACGATTGATAGCGTAAACCTATACTTCATGAAATTTGAATTTGGATTAAAACAACAAGTTAATGATAAAATGAACGATTACGATGCTGTACTTTTGTGCCAGTATAGTTTCTATGGCCAATATTTTTCAAAAACCGCTTATTGATCCAGCCAAGAGCCCTGTGTTTTATGGCTACGTTATTCTTTTCATAGGTACTATTGGGATTTATTGTAGTATACCCGGGCAAACTATTGGTGTCTCTGTCTTTACCGATCCCGTGAAAGATGCCTTGGGGCTTAGCCGTAATCAATTTAGTAATGCCTATATGATCGGTACCATTGTCAGTTCCTTGGTCATTGGGAGGGCAGGTGTTTGGTTTGATACCTATGGGGCGCGTTATGTAGCTTTCTTTGCTGCCATAACTTTGGGTGTTACCTTATTCTTGTGTTCTTGGTCTGCAATAATGAGTTCTTATATAAAAGATTTGTTATCGGTAGATACTTGGATGGTGCCCTTTGTATTAATGACCGTATTGTTCTTTATGCTTCGTTTTGCGGGTCAAGGGGTTTTGACCATGGCATCTAGAAATGTAATTATGATATGGTTCGATAAAAATAGAGGTAAAGTCAACTCATTTAGTAGTGTGGCACTTTCCTTTGGGTTTTCTTCTTCGCCCTTGTGGGTAAATTCGCTTATTGAAGGTTATGGATGGGAAAGTACTTGGCAATTTTTAGCTATTGGGCTTTTGCTGTTCAGCATATTTATTTACACTTTCTATAAAATATCTCCAGAGAAGCATGGTCTATTGCCAGATGGTGCAAAGTCGCTTTCAACCGAAGACGAAAAACAAAAAGTAGTTACAAAGCAGTTTACCCTTACCGAAGCTAAAAAGGAAAGGGCTTTTTGGATGTACGGACTTACACTTGCCTTTAACAGCTTTTTTATTACGGGACTTACCTTTCATGTGGTGTCTATTTTTACACATGAAGGTTTTGCCAAGGAAGATGCCATTTCTATTTTCTTGCCAGGATCTGTAGTAGCGGTTACCGTCTCTACTATATTCAATTTTTTAAGTGATTATCTACCTTTGAAATTGTATTTGTATCTAATGTTATTGGGTGGTTTTCTTGCTTCTTTGGGGTTTTTATTGTTGTCTACAGCTGCTGGCGTACCTATGTTAATTGCCGGTTTTGGTATCCTGGGCGGATTCTTTGCCGTTTTGAATGCCGTAGCTTGGCCAAGGTTTTTCGGGAGGGCACATTTGGGGAGCATAACCGGTAAAATAATGAGTTTTTTAATACTGGCAAGTGCCTTGGCGCCTAGTATATTTAGCCTTTGTTTATCAACCTTTGGATCTTATGAAATGGTTGGTTATTTGGGTTTGGCATTCTTGCTCTTTCTGGTTATTGGATCCTTGAAAGCCAATAATCCGCAGTAAAAAAATCATTTTTAACTTTATCGGTCAACATATTGTGGTTCAAGTAGAAATCAATCTATCTTTACAAAAACACTACAAATGGATTTGAATTTAGCGGTACTGATAGATGGGGATAATATACCTTCTGCCTATGTAAAAGAAATGATGGAAGAAATTGCCAAATATGGCAACCCTACCATTAAACGTATTTATGGCGATTGGACCAATCCGCGTTTGGGAAAATGGAAAAACGTACTGCTGGAGAATGCCATAACACCTATTCAACAATATGGGTATACCCAAGGTAAGAATGCAACCGATTCTGCTATGATTATCGATGCTATGGATATCTTATATTCTGGTAAGGTAAACGGATTTTGTATTGTAAGTAGTGATAGTGATTTTACGAGACTGGCAACAAGATTGCGAGAAGCAGGTATGCAGGTTTTTGGAATTGGTGAACGCAAAACACCCAATCCATTTATTGTGGCTTGCGATAAGTTCATCTATATTGAAATTCTTAAAAGTAGAAGCGAAGAAGAAGCTGCCGATAACAATAAGACCCCTACTGAAAAAAATACCGTTGATAAAATTACCCCAAAGGCATTACGCTTTATTGCCACCACTATTGATGATGTAGCCGATGATGACGGATGGGCTTTTTTAGGTGATGTTGGTAGTTTGCTTCAGAAAAAGCAACCCAATTTTGATTCTCGTAATTATGGTTTTCAAAAATTGACGCCTTTGATCAATTCCATCCCCCATTTTGAAATTGAAAGACGTGAGGACTCCAAAGGGCGTAAAAAATTAATTTACGTAAAAATTAAGGAAAAGGTTTCTTCAAAGGCAAAAAAGTAAAACAAAACTGTATTTCATTACTATTGTTTTAAAACGATCATATTAGTTTGTATTTTTCAGTATAAATTAAAATGCTATGTATCGTAAGCTGTGGTTTTTGGCTGTTGTTATTATTTTGGGGTCATGTAAAGAATCCTCAAAAAAAGAGCAAGGAAATTTAGCAAGACCAATTGCTGAGGTGTTTGCTGAGTTTTATGAATTCAAAAAAGGAATTAATCCTATAGAGGCTACCAAAGCTGGTTATTATGAGTATAATGACACCATAGCCAATTACATTTCAGACGACTATATTTTACATTTAAAAGATCGGTATACCTACTTCTTAGAGGAGTTAGGTAAGTATGATTCCACTCAAATCAGTGCGGAAGACTACATGAGTCTACGTGTAATGCAATGGGATTGTAATGTAAAACTAGAAGGTGTCATGAATCCTATGGTTACTGTGGCTTCACCAATTTATGATCTGCCCAGTTTTGAGTTAATGCCCCTTTTTCAAATTCAATCGTTGCATTTGTACGTGGCGCAATTGGCAGGTGGTACCAGTGTTCAGCCTTTTAAAAGCATAGAAGATTATAATAACTGGCTCAGTAGATTAGAGGATTACCTTATTTTTTTAAATACGTCAATAGCAAAGATGAAGGTGGGCATGGACAAAGGTATAGTATTGCCCAAGGTATTGACATTAAAAATGTTGCCGCAAGTTCGTTCTTTTATAGATGTTCCATTAGAGGATAATTTATTCTTTAAACCCGTTTTGAATTTTCCAGATGGTATATCTGACGTAGATATGGATATTCTAAAAAGTAACTATGAAGATTTCATTCAAGAGAAGTTGACACCCAAATATGTGGAATTAAATGATTTTTTAACGAATGAGTACTTGCCTAAATGTAGAGCTTCTAGCGGCTTGCTAGATTTGCCAAATGGTAAGGAGACATACAAGTATTTAATTAAATTACATACGACTACGAATATGAGCGCAGATGAAATTCATGAATTGGGTTTGTCTGAAGTAGACCGTATTTCCAAAGAGATGGAAGCTATTAAAAATGAGATTGGGTTTACGGGGGATTTAAAGTCTTTTTTCAATTCTCTTAGAAATAAGAAAGAATTAATGCCTTTTTCTAAACCAGAAGAGGTTATAGAAAATTTTAATGCCATTAATGACCGCATAGCCGTGCGTATAGATTCATTATTTAATGTAACCCCTAAGGCAGGTTTCAATGTACGAAGAACGGAAGCGTTTAGAGAAGCATCTGCCAGTGCCGAGTATGTGCCCGGATCAAAAGATGGTTCTAGGGCAGGTATTTTTTATGTGCCAATTCCAGATGTAAAGGCGTATAATATGGTTCATGATGAGGCATTGTTTTTACATGAGGCCATACCGGGCCACCATTTTCAACTAAGCTTACAGCAAGAGAACAATAGTCTTCCAGAGTTTTTACATCCTGAAAGTATGGGTGTGTTTGTAGAAGGTTGGGCTCTCTATGCAGAGTCGTTAGGCAAGGAATTGGGAATTTATACTGACCCTTATCAATATTTTGGTATGTTGAGTATGGAGATGCATAGAGCTATAAGATTAGTGGTAGATACCGGTATTCATGCAAAAGGCTGGAGTAGGGAGAAAGCCATACAATATTCTTTGGATAACGAGGCAGAATCTGAAGAAAGCATAATTGCTGAAATTGAACGGTATATGGCAACACCGGGGCAAGCCTTATCTTATAAAATGGGTCAATTAAAGATTAGACAATTGAGAACTAAGGCAGAAAAAGCATTGGGAGACAATTTTAATATAAGGGATTTTCATAGTCAGATATTAAATTCTGGGAGTTTGCCTTTGGTATTATTAGAAGAGAAGATAGATAATTGGATCGCACAACAAGAAATGCAAGGTGCTTAAAGACCAATTAAGGTGTAATAATCAATGAGAATCAACGTTTAGAAATTATAGTTTAACATAGCCATTAATGAAGACCATTAAATTTATAGTTCAAGTGATAGCGCTTTGCGTTGTTTTGTGCTCTTTTACAACTACGGAAAATTATCCGTATAAAAATTCTGTTGCAAAAGAAATGAAAGCTTTAATAAGTACAGATTCTGTTTTGGGAGTTTGGAAATATACTATGACAAATGTGGATGCACCTTATGAGAAAGGTATGTTCTTTATTACCCAAAAAGGTGATTCCTATGATGTTGCCTTAAAACTTGGAACCGGTATGCTTACAGGTCAAGATGTGGTGGTTAAGGATAATGGTATTAATTTCAATGTAAATTTTGAAGGGCTAAAACGTGTGTCGTTTGTATTGGTCGTAGAGAATGATAAAATTGTAGGAGAAAGTTATTCTGCAATAGGTACCAGTGAAATTTTTGGCGTTCGTCAACTACCTGGACAATAAATATTTAGAACTTTAGGAAAAAATACTTAGTTTTCAATATTATTTGAAGCATGCTTATTCATGTTTGCTTTGTAATGTTGCTAACTAACTATATCGTTTTGAAAAAACTACTTCCAATCCTACTTGTTATTTTAACAGGTTGCGAACTCATGAAAGAAAAAGTTGATCTGGTTATTGTAAATGCCAAGGTCTATACTGTTGATGATTCTTTCTCAGAAGCCCAAGCTTTTGCCGTTCAAGACGGTAAGTTTATTGCTGTGGGTACTACAGATGAAATTAGGGATGTGTATACCTCTGATCAGTTAATAGATGCTGATGGTAGGGCAATTACGCCTGGATTAATTGATGCACATTGCCACTTTTATGGGTTAGGGCTTAATCAACAGCTTGTAAATTTAGTAGGTACCAAGAGTTTTGATGAGGTATTGGAACGTATTAAGGAGTTTCATGCAGCAAATCCTAAATCATTTTTGAGGGGCAGAGGCTGGGATCAGAATGATTGGGAGGTTAAAGAATTCCCTACTAAAGCCGAATTAGATACTATTTTTCCTGATATTCCTGTTGCATTGGAACGTGTAGACGGTCATGCTTACTTGGTGAATCAAAAAGCATTGGACATGGCGGGTATTGATTGGAGTACCAAAGTGGAAGGTGGTGAAATCGTGAAGAAATGGGAGAATGGCTATTCTGGTATTACCGGAGTTTTGGTTGATAACCCTATGCAACTGATCGATAGTATTATGCCTTCACCAAGTTTAAATGATAAAATTAAGGCATTGAAAGATGCTGAAAGAATTAGTTTAAACCACGGTCTAACTACTGTCAACGATGCAGGTTTGGATAGAAGTACCATAGAGCTTATTGATAGTTTGCAGCAGGCCGGTGAGCTATCCATAAAGATCTATGCAATGGTCAGTAATAATAAGGAAGATGTTGATTATTATATAAACAAAGGACCAATTAAAACCGACCGATTGAACGTTAGGTCTGTTAAGGTTTATGGTGATGGGGCATTGGGTTCTAGAGGCGCGGCGCTAAAAGAAGAGTATAGTGATTTGCCCAATCATTTTGGTGCTATGATAACCCCTGTAAATGAAATTGAAGCTCTGGCGGAAAAATTGGCACGGTCGGAATACCAAATGAATACCCATGCAATAGGTGATTCTGCAAACGTTGCTGTGTTGAGAGCTTATAAAAAAGTGTTACAGGGCAAAGAGGATAGACGTTGGAAAATTGAGCATGCCCAAGTATTGACCGATAACGATTTTGATTTTTTTGAAAGCGGAATAATTCCATCAGTACAACCTACACACGCTACTAGTGATATGTATTGGGCGGAAGATCGTTTGGGAGACAGGGTAAAAGGGGCTTATGCTTTTAAGACCTTGTTGAACAAGGCAGGTACTATAGCGTTGGGAACAGACTTTCCGGTAGAGGATGTTAGTCCGTTTTTAACTTTTTATGCAGCAGTGGCCAGACAAGATACGAGTGGATATCCAAAAGGAGGTTTTCAAATGGAAGAAGCCTTGACAAGGGAAGAGACTTTAAAAGGAATGACAATTTGGGCAGCTTATTCAAATTTTGAAGAAGAAGAGAAGGGAAGTATAGAACCTGGTAAATCTGCCGATTTTGTTATCTATGATAAAGATATGATGACCATACCATTAAATGAAATTCCCACTATAAAGGCAGAACAAACGTTTATAGATGGTATTGTTAGATAATAAAGAAGCATAAAAAAACCTCGGTCCTAGACCGAGGTTTTTGTTTTAATACTGTGTACTTTAAAATTACATTGTAATTGGTACTGCAACTCTTGTCTTATCCCAGCCCATTACTAAAGATGTACCACCTTTTGCATCTTTAAATGCAATCGAGAATTCTTCTAATGAAGCGCTATCAGAACCATTAGGTACTTTTACACGAGCAACATCTGCAGATTCATCATAAAAATATGAACCCCATTGGTTTAAATTCTTATTTAATATTACGGTCCACTCTTCTTCACCAGGTATGGTGAACAATGAATAAGTACCAGCTTTGATATCTTTACCTCCAAAATTAACATCCTTGTAGAAAGTAATTTCCGGGGCTTCGTTGGCACCAGTTCTCCATACCTTTCCAGTAGGAGCCAATTCGTCCATAGAACGACCTTTTAATTGAGGTCTACCGTAAATAATACGTACCGCTTTTTCAGAAACTTTGTAATCTGTTGGGTAAGCAGCCATGTCCATAGGGCTTTTGTCAATACCAGAGAAATCTTGAGCAGATACCGAAGTGGTCATCACTACAGCTAACATTAATGTTGCGAGTGTAAATACTTTTTTCATAATAATTGTTTAGTTTTTTTCTAGGTCATAAAACTAAGCAGTTCCTTACAGTGATATTTATAAAAAGAAGTTAAATTTTGGAAAGTTACATTTCGCCATATTTAGAACGTTAATTGCTTCTAAAACCTGTCATATATAATATAAAATGAATTTTATAATTACAATTTGTAAGCATATTTGAGATATATGTTTGTTAATTGAAACTTTAACTAGATATTTGTATCATAATTGATATAATAATTAGATTATGTGTGGAATAGTATGTGCATTTGATGTTAAGGAAAGTACTGAAGTACTTAGACCTCAACTTTTAGAAATGTCAAAAAAGATTAGACATAGAGGTCCGGATTGGAGTGGTATCTATGCTGATGATAAAGCCATTTTAGCTCATGAGCGTTTGGCAATTGTAGATCCAGCTTCTGGAAAACAACCATTATTGAGTCCTAATGGTAAATTGATATTGGCTGCCAATGGTGAAATATATAATCATAGAGAATTACGTAAGCAGTTTGAAGGTAAGTATGATTTTAAAACGGAGTCTGACTGTGAAGTTATATTAGCGCTTTATCAAGAAAAAGGTGTTGATTTTATTGATGAAATGAACGGAATTTTTGGTTTCACAATTTATGATGCGGAAAAGGACGAATATTTTGTAGCTCGTGATCATATGGGAATTATTCCATTATACATGGGATGGGATAAAAATGGTACTTTCTATGTAGCATCAGAATTAAAAGCATTAGAAGGTACATGTACTAAAATAGAGTTATTTCCTCCGGGGCATTATTTGCATAGTTCAGACGGTGAACTTAAGAAATGGTATTCCAGAGATTGGATGGAGTATGATGCGGTTAAGGAAAACGAAACCAGTATTAAGGAAATTAAAGAAGCCTTAGAAGCTGCCGTTCATAGACAATTAATGTCTGATGTGCCTTACGGTGTATTATTGTCTGGTGGGTTGGATTCTTCGGTTACTTCCGCAATAGCTAAGAAATATGCGCAAAAGCGTATTGAGAGTGGAGATACTGCAGATGCTTGGTATCCACAATTACATTCATTCTCGGTGGGTCTAGAGGGATCTCCAGATTTGGCTGCTGCACAAAAAGTAGCTGATCATATTGGAACCGTACACCATGAAATTAAATTTACTATACAAGAAGGTTTAGACGCTATAAAAGATGTTGTTTATAACCTAGAAACTTATGATATTACCACCATTAGAGCTTCTACGCCTATGTACTTAATGGCGCGTGTCATAAAATCTATGGGTATTAAAATGGTACTTTCCGGTGAGGGTGCAGATGAGTTGTTTGGCGGATATCTATATTTCCACAAAGCACCTAATGCACAAGAATTTCATGAAGAAACCGTACGTAAGTTAAGTAAGCTGCATATGTATGATTGCTTAAGGGCGAACAAGTCTTTGGCTTCATGGGGAATAGAAGGTAGAGTTCCTTTCTTGGATAAAGAATTTATGGATGTTGCCATGCGTATCAACCCTCAGGATAAGATGATCAACGGTGAGCGTATGGAGAAGTGGGTCGTAAGAAAGGCTTTTGAAGATATGTTACCAGAAAGTGTTGCATGGAGACAAAAAGAGCAATTTTCTGATGGAGTTGGGTATAGTTGGATAGATACTTTGAAAGAAGTGGTAAACCAAGAGGTGAGCGATGAGCAATTGGCGAACGCTAAATTTAGATTTCCATTACAGACACCTACATCAAAAGAAGAATTTTATTACCGTTCCATATTTGAAGAGCATTTTCCTTCAGATGCTGCTGCGTTATGCGTGCCACAAGAAGCTTCTGTAGCTTGTAGTACTCAAATTGCTCTAGAATGGGATGAAGCATTCAAGAACATGAACGATCCGTCTGGTAGAGCGGTTGCATTTGTTCATGATGATGCATACGTTAAGCAATAGGGTTTGAATTAGTCATTAATACTTATTGTAAGAACCCGTCTAATTCTTTAGACGGGTTTGTTTTTTTGTGAATTGTTTCATCATTGCTTAGATGTCATTGATCATCTGCTTTAGCTTTTCTTTTGATTCACCGGTTTTTTCTTGTATTCTTCCCAGTAATTCATCTGACTTACCTTCAGCATATGTTAGGTCATCATCTGTAAGGTCACCATACTTTTGCTTAAGTTTCCCTTTTGCTATATTCCACTTTCCTTTAAATTGTTCTTCATTCATGATATATTGTTTTTAAGATTATACCTCTAAGTTAATGACCACATGTAAAGGAAATCTTAATAAATCTCCATAATGATCAATAACGCAAACATTGATTTTTTTACCGTTAATTTTGAGAAGTTTTGTTGACCGGGTGTATCATTTCTAAGGCATTTTGCACATTTAAGTGGTAGTTCCGGTCATTTCATATCTATAAATGAGGTCTTGGTTGTATTATTTAATGTTTTCAATACAACCTTACCTAACATTGATACTTTAGGGAGCTCTGTTTTTTAGGATAGAATCTCTAATTTTCCACAATAATTGTTGATAACTTGCCATTGCCCAATTACTAGGAAGGCTATATTTCATGGGGTATTGCGTATATTTGTAAGATTGCAAAATTTGAAGTAAAACAACCTTAATTTTATGAGCGAAGAAGCAAATAAGAAAAATTATTCGGCAGATAGTATTCAGGCCTTGGAAGGTATGGAGCACGTACGTATGCGTCCATCCATGTATATAGGTGATGTTGGGGTCCGTGGTTTGCACCATTTAGTATATGAAGTAGTCGATAACTCTATTGATGAGGCTATGGGAGGTCATTGTGACAACATTAGTGTTATCATAAATGAAGATAATTCCATAACTACAAGGGATAACGGTAGGGGTATTCCTGTAGATTTACATAAAAAGGAAGGTGTTTCTGCACTTGAGGTTGTAATGACCAAGATCGGTGCCGGTGGTAAGTTCGATAAAGATTCTTATAAAGTATCGGGTGGTCTTCACGGTGTTGGTGTTTCGTGTGTAAACGCTCTTTCTGATCATTTGACCGCTACGGTTTTTAGGGACGGTGTAATTTGGCAACAAGAATATGAGCGTGGTAAGGCTTTATATCCAGTAAAAAGAATAGGGGAGACCGAAGATAGGGGTACAGAAGTTACTTTTCATCCGGATAATACCATATTCACCCAAACCATTGAATATAGTTATGAAACCTTGGCAAATAGAATGCGCGAGCTTTCTTTCTTGAATAAAGGGGTTACTATTAGTATTACCGATAAACGTCAGAAAGACGAAAAAGGGGAATACGTTGGTGAAACATTCTTTTCCAATGAAGGATTAAAGGAATTTGTTAAGTTCTTAGATGGCAACCGTGAGTCTTTAATACAAGGGGTTATAGCAATGGAAGGGGAAAAGAATGATATTCCTGTTGAGGTTGCTATGATTTATAACACCAGTTATACTGAGAATCTTCACTCGTATGTAAATAACATTAATACTCATGAAGGTGGTACACATTTATCAGGATTTAGAAGAGGTTTGACTTCTACCCTGAAAAAATATGCCGATGCTTCTGGTATGTTGGATAAATTAAAATTCGAAATTCAAGGTGATGATTTCCGTGAAGGTTTAACGGCAATTGTGTCTGTTAAGGTTTCTGAGCCGCAATTCGAAGGTCAGACAAAAACCAAATTAGGAAACCGTGAGGTTTCTGCAGCAGTAAGTCAGGCAGTATCTGAAATGCTGACAGATTACCTAGAGGAGCATCCAGATGATGCAAAGACCATTGTTCAGAAAGTAATTCTTGCGGCGCAGGCTAGACATGCAGCTTCTAAAGCTCGTGAAATGGTTCAGCGTAAGAATGTAATGAGTGGTGGTGGTTTGCCAGGTAAACTATCAGATTGCTCTGAGCAGGACCCAGAAAAGTGCGAAATATTCCTAGTTGAGGGAGATTCGGCGGGTGGTACTGCCAAAATGGGACGTGATCGTAATTTCCAAGCGATCCTACCGCTTCGAGGTAAGATTTTGAATGTTGAGAAAGCCATGCAACATAAGGTTTTTGAAAACGAGGAAATTAAGAATATGTATACTGCCCTTGGTGTAACCATTGGTACAGAAGAGGATAGTAAAGCATTGAATCTAGAGAAGTTAAGATACCATAAGGTAGTCATCATGTGTGATGCCGATGTTGATGGTAGCCATATTGAAACCTTGATCTTAACATTCTTCTTCCGTTATATGAGAGAATTGGTAGAGAATGGGCATATTTATATTGCTACTCCACCTCTTTATCTGGTTAAAAAAGGTCAGAAAAAGAGATATGCTTGGAGTGATAAAGAACGCGATGAAATTGCAGATAGCTACAGTGGTGGTGTAAGTATTCAAAGATATAAGGGTCTTGGTGAAATGAACGCTGAACAATTATGGGATACAACCATGAATCCTGAGTACAGAACATTGCGCCAAATAACGATAGACAACGCAACTGAAACCGATCGTGTTTTCTCAATGCTTATGGGTGATGAAGTACCACCTAGAAGAGAATTTATTGAGAAGAATGCTGTTTATGCAAACATTGACACATAGAAAATACCTATTACACAACAAAAACCTGCGTCTACGGCGCAGGTTTTTTAGTTTTAGGTAAAATTTGAATCATGAAGAATTTATTGACGTGTGTTTTTCTAGGGGCATGTTTAACTACTGCTGCTCAGGCAGATTTTAATAATGTACTAGCCGCCGGAGTTGAAGATGCAGAACGATTTACGACCGATTATATGGCACCACTCTCTGAAAGTGTGGTATACAGTATGTCAACCGGGTGGTATAATACTGCGGATGCAAAACCCTTGAGCGGATTTGAAATTTCTATCATCGGTAATATCACGGGCTTTAAGAACAAGGAGGATAAGAAATCTTTTATCCTAGATCCCAGTGATTATGAGAATTTAGATTTTGTAGAGAATCCAGGTGTGGCTAGGGAAGTATCCACGGCTTTAGGGGATATTTCAGGAACTCAAGTATATGTAGAAGGTGAGGTATTGGGAGTAACCGTTAGAGAAACATTTGAGCTGCCATCGGGCTTGGCAGGTGAAAATATCGATTTTGTCCCATCGGGTTATTTGCAAGCAAGTGTTGGTGTTATAAAGGGAACTGAAATTAAAGCAAGGTTTTTGCCTAAAATGCAATATGAAGATGCATCTATAGGACTATTTGGCTTAGGTATACAACATGATTTTACGAAATTGTTGCCTGCGGATAAAATTTTACCAGTGGCAATTTCTGCCGTTATTGGGTATACGAATATCAATGGTGATTATGATTTAAGTAATGCCAGGTTAATAGAAGGTGAAAATCAACGTATAGAGGCGGAAATCAGTAGTTGGACATTTGGCGCTGTAGTATCTACAAAGTTGCCTATCATTAATTTTTATGGAGGTGTAAATTATATTACTGGTAAGTCGGTAACAGATGTTTTAGGAACGTACAGAGTTAATAGTGGACCATTTGAATCTGAAACTTATGAAGATCCTTTTTCGATCGTAAAAAAAGTAAATGGGGTAACAGGTACTTTGGGAACGAAACTAAAATTAGGTTTCTTTAGGCTGAATGCTGAATATAATCTAGGAGAATTCAATACTGCTACTGTAGGTATAAACTTTGGTTTTAGGTAAATCAGAAGTAAATAATATCAAGGTTTAAATTCAAGTATTGGGAATTTTGGGTTCATCCATGCTCTAGCGTTGTATTAAGAGATGCTAAATAGTAATGTTTTGGAGATAAATCTGGCCTTTGATATACCTTGATTTTTAAACTTGAACTTGAATTCTCTTTTTCCGACAACCAACAAATAGAGAACGCATAGGAATAAAAAAGACTGCCCAGATCCCTCCGGACAGCCTTTTTCCCATGGCCCTGTTAAAATCGTTTATTCCCTTATTGCCAAGGTGGCACCATCTTTCTTTTGAAGGTAAACATTCTCTTCAGAAGATTTTATGGTGATAATATTATTGGGCTTTCCTTCTAGACCTTTATACTCAACCGTATAAACATCGTCTTGTTTAGACCAGTTAAAGTCTGTTTTTAAGGTAATGGTAGAACCTTCAATTTCATGATATCTACCAAGATAGACATCATTAAAAATCCATTCTTTACGAATAGTTTGTTTAGAAGAGCTTTCGGTTACGGTCAAATCGGATTGTGACCAAATTCCAATGATGGGATCGGTGTTTTGTTCAATGCGAGAACAGTTCGCAAGAAACACAATGGCACATATGGCCAACAAAGAGAGGAACTTCTTAGTCATAAGTAGGTTAATTTTATGGTGGATTTGGGATCCATAGTATTTAACGTGACTAGTTTCGGCTTATTATTAAAATTCGATGTATGGTCACTATTTGACGATTTCTTCGTTAAAGCGCAATTTTTTTTAACAAAATGTGCATTTTATCGATGTTTTTAATCACTTTTTCAGTTAATTAAATCAAGTGGCTAGTAGCATAATTCGTCAATAAATACCTATTTTTGAAGTGAAAATTCAATACACATAAGATGGCTATTCCATTTTATATATAATAATTCATAAAATAATAATAAATGAAAGTTACAGTAGTTGGTGCTGGTGCAGTAGGTGCTAGTTGTGCAGAATACATTGCCATTAAAGATTTTGCATCAGAAGTGGTTATTTTGGACATTAAAGAAGGCTATGCGGAAGGTAAAGCAATGGATTTAATGCAAACTGCGTCATTAAACGGTTTTGATACCAAAATAACAGGTAGCACAAACGATTATTCTAAAACGGCCGATAGTCATGTTGCGGTAATTACATCTGGTATTCCAAGAAAACCAGGTATGACCAGAGAAGAATTGATCGGTATTAATGCAGGAATCGTAAAAACGGTTTCTAGCAATCTTTTAGAGCATTCTCCTAATGTCATCATAATCGTAGTAAGTAACCCTATGGATACTATGACGTACTTGGTACATAAAACTACTGGTTTACAAAAGAACAGAATAATAGGTATGGGTGGTGCTTTAGACAGCGCACGTTTTAAGTATCGTTTAGCAGAGGCTATGGAAGCTCCTATTTCTGATATAGACGGTATGGTAATTGGTGGTCATAGTGATACCGGTATGGTGCCATTAACATCTCACGCAACCAGAAATAGCATACGTGTGTCTGAATTCTTATCAGAAGAGAGATTACAACAAGTAGCGGATGATACTAAAGTAGGTGGCGCTACATTGACCAAGTTGTTAGGTACTAGCGCTTGGTATGCTCCTGGTGCAGCAGTTTCTTCTATGGTACAAGCAATTGCTTGCGATCAGAAGAAAATGTTCCCTTGTTCTACATTACTTGATGGTGAATACGGTCTTAAAGATATCTGTATAGGTGTTCCTGTAATTTTAGGTAAAGACGGTATAGAGAAAGTAGTTGATATACCTTTAAGTGATGCTGAAAAAGCTAAAATGAAGGAAAGTGCTGCTGGTGTAAGTAAAACTAACGGACTTTTAGAGCTGTAGTTAATACCGCTAAATCATATTTGAACCCTTTGTGACATTGTTGCAAAGGGTTTCTTTTTCTAAGAAGATAGGCTTCAGGTACATATATTGTAAAAAATATACTACCTAGCATATTTTTCTTTTTATATTTGCCGCATGAATGCAAAATGGTGCGTAAGTACTTTATTTATTATTCTAGCCCTTTTAGGGTTATGTCAAGAGCAAAAGAAAGCTTCTAATCAACAAATTTCATTGGAATTTGCTGATGTGGAATTAGCTTCAAATACTGCCCATGATGAAATATTGGCTGTAATAACCAAAAAGTTACAGGTTTTAGGTGTCGATACCATTGAGGTAATAGAGAATGACGAAACACAATTAAGTATTCGTTATTACAGTGATATTGATGCTGAAAGCGTTAAAAAGTTTCTTTCACAAGAAGGTCGGTTTTTAGCGAATGAGGATGAAATTCCAACCGAAGATGATTCTGATGGACTACCTGGTCAATATAATTTGGTTGTTTTAGATCTTCATCAGCATACCGATAATGGATATCAAATTAAAGCCACACTTGTTGCTGGTCAAGATCATAATTTTGATTCCAAGGTTATTCCGGTAGTACCGGCTTTAACCAATAAATTTACTTTAGAGTTCAATGCTACTGTAGAATTGGCTCTTAAAATCAATAGCAAGGTTGCTATTGTTGCAAATAATACTTCACATCAAATTCCAGAGGTAAGGGCAGGCCCCACCTGGATCAGAAATAGCTAAACTACAACATCTAATAAGACGTAATTATTTTGCGAAAAAGTAATACGCCTAGATTTTTAAACTACTTAATAAGTATAATCAACATAAATTAAATAAATAAAAATGCAGAATAAGGGACTTATAAAGCTATTTGCTTTATTATTCGGGTTAGTTAGTATTTACCAGCTATCCTATACTTTTGTTACAAGCAAAGTAGAAAAAGAAGCGAATACCTTCGCGGCCAGTCGTGTGTCTGAGGAAGAAGAGGGTTACGTGGCAAAGCGAGAAATGGTAGCGGCAAGCTATCTTGATTCTATCGGTAATAATACCGTTTTTGGCTACACCAATTATAATGAGGCTAAAAAGAAAGAATTGAACAAAGGTCTTGACCTTAAAGGGGGTATAAATGTTACCCTTCAAATTTCAGTAAAGGACATCCTAAAAGGATTGGCTAATAATACAAAGAGTCCTGTTTTCAACAAGGCTTTGGCAGATGCCGATGCAGCCTCTAAAAATAGCGATGATACGTATATTGAACTTTTCTTTGAAGCTTTTGACGCTATAAAGGGAGATACTAAATTGGCTTCACCAGATATCTTTGCCACAAAAAGTTTGGTTGATGGTAATGAAATTACTCCTAACATGCCTGATAGTGATGCAAAATCTGTTATCCGTAGAAAAATAGATGAGTCCATCGTTTCTGCTTTTGAAGTGTTAAGAGAGCGTATTGATGGTTTTGGTGTTACACAACCAAACATTCAAAGAGAAGGTAATTCTGGTCGTATATTGGTAGAGTTACCAGGTGCAAGAGATATTGCTCGTGCGCAAGATCTTTTATCAAGTACTGCTCAATTGGAGTTTTGGGAAACGTATAAGCAAAGCAATACCAGTTTTAGTACATTCTTAATTCAAGCGAATGAAAAGCTAAAAGAAATAGTTGAAGTAGAAGAACCAGAGCAAGTTAAAGAAGAGTCAGAGTTAGATTCTTTGTTGTCCGATGTTTCTGCAGATTCTTTGGATTTGGCAACACAGGTGAATCCTTTGTATGAGTTATTGATTCCTGCTAACCCAGGTTCAAATGCAATGTTTCGTGCAGCTATAAAAGATACTGCTACTATTGGTTCTTATTTTAGAATGCCAGAAATTAGAAGATTGTTGCCTGCTGATATCCAGTTTACAAAGTTTGTATGGGAAAGACCATCTTCAGAAGATACCGAGGTTATTGATTTATATGCATTAAAATCTAACCGCGATGGTACGCCAAGAATTAGTGGTGATGTTGTAAGTGATGCTAGAGCGGATTTTGATCAGTTCAGTAAGCCTGCAGTTTCAATGACCATGAATACCAAAGGAGCTAAAGAATGGGAAAAATTAACGGGTGATGCTTATAGCAATCAAACTGGTATAGCTATTGTTTTGGATAACAAAGTGTACACTGCTCCTGGTGTTTCTTCTGGTCCTATCTCTGGTGGTCGTTCAGAAATTACCGGAGACTTTACCGTAAACGAAACAAAAGATATTTCTAACGTACTTAGAGCCGGTAAACTTCCTGCTTCTGCAGAAATTATTCAGTCAGAGATTGTTGGTCCTTCTTTAGGTCAAGAAGCTATTGATAGTGGTTTTATGTCTTTCTTGATCGCTATGGCAATTGTTCTATTATGGATGATTGCATATTATGGTAAAGCAGGTGCTTTCGCAGATGTTGCTTTGTTATTGAACATCTTGTTGATCTTTGGTGTGTTAACCAGTTTGAATGCTGTGTTGACCTTGCCTGGTATTGCAGGTATCGTATTAACGATCGGTATGTCTGTTGATGCCAACGTACTTATCTTTGAGCGTATTAAAGAAGAATTGGCAAAAGGTAAAGGTAAAAGTCAAGCCGTTGCAGATGGTTTTGGTAATGCATTGTCATCAATCTTAGATGCGAATATTACTACAGGTTTAACTGCAATCATATTATTCGTTTTTGGATCAGGACCAATTAAAGGTTTTGCAACAACGTTATTGATCGGTATTATAACTTCTTTATTTACCGCAATATTCATCACCCGTCTTTTGGTTGATTGGTATATTGGAGGAAAAGGTAGAAGCTTGGATTTCTCAACCGGAATTACAAAAAACCTATTCAAGGGAATCAATATCGATTTCTTGATCAAGAGAAAGATAGCTTATGTTGTTTCTGGAATATTGGTTGCCGTAGGCTTATTCTCTTTGTTCTTTGGTCCTGGATTGCAACAAGGTGTTGACTTTGTGGGCGGTCGTTCCTACACTGTTCGTTTTGAGCAGCCTGTTAACCCTTCTGAAATTGCATCAGAATTAAATACCGTATTTGGTAGTGGAACTAACGTGAAAACTTACGGAGAGTCTAACCAAGTAAAAATAACTACTCCTTATAAAGTTGATGTTGAAGGAATTGAGGTAGATACTGAAATTCAAGATAAGTTATACACTTCTTTACAAAAATACTTGCCAGACGGTATAAGTAAAGATGCTTTTGTTTTAGGAGGTGTTGATGATGAGGCAGTAGGAATATTACAATCTGTTAAGGTTGGTCCTACCATTGCAGATGATATTAAGAATAATGCATTTTTGGCAATTCTGGGTTCATTGGCGGTAGTATTCTTATACATCTTATTCAGATTTAGAAGATGGCAGTTCTCATTGGGTGCCGTTGTTGCGGTATTCCATGATGTATTGATCGTTTTAGGTGTATTCTCTATATTTGGAAAGCTAATGCCGTTTAATATGGAAATTGACCAAGCATTTATAGCGGCTATTTTGACAGTAATCGGTTACTCATTGAATGATACGGTGGTAGTATTTGACCGTATTCGTGAGACTTTGGCAGAACGCGGCTGGAAAGGCGGTTCTAGCATTAACTATGCAATAAACAGTACGTTAAGTAGAACGTTGAATACTTCTTTAACTACTTTAATTGTACTTTTGGCCATCTTCATATTTGGTGGAGAATCATTAAGAGGATTTATGTTCGCAATGATCGTAGGTGTTGTTGTAGGTACTTACTCTTCTGTATTTATTGCAACTCCTGTAATGTTCGATGCGTTGAGCAAGAAAATTACTTCTGGTAAAGAGTAATCAAGAGTTTAACTAACTCAAATATAAAAGCCGTTCAGAAATGAACGGCTTTTTCTATTTTATACTACCGGTTGAACCAGTTTCATGTGGGGTAAGGTAAAAGGTTTGTTTTGGTTTTAGACCTTTTTCTTTTCTATGGGAAACAAAGATGATCGCGGTGTCCGTCTCTTCTGCAAATTTGTTGACCAAAGCTACTAACAATGCAGCGGAATCATCATCCATACCTGCTGTGGGTTCATCTAATATTAATAATGGTGGTTGTTTTACCATGGCGCGTGCCGTCATGACCAGTCTTTGTTTACCCGTAGATAAAGCATTGAAAAAAGTGTTTTTAATATCACTAAGGTCTAATAGCGCCAACCATTGCTTTATTATTCTTTGCTGAAACGCTGTTGGTTTTACATATAAGCCTACAGAATCATTTAAACCGGAGATAAGCATATTTTCTATTGAGTGTCTTCCGCTGAACTTATCGGTCATTGCAGGGGCGTAATAACCTATCTTTTTCTTGATGTCCCATACACTTTCACCACTACCTTTTTTACTGCCAAATAGGTGAATGTTTTGACCATAGGCTTTTGGGTTGTCACCAAAAATCATGGAAAGTATAGTAGATTTACCACTGCCATTGGTGCCTGATAGTTGCCAAAAGTCACCTTTGTTCACTGTCCAATTTATACTGTTCAATATTTTCTTTTCACCATAGGAAATACTTACATCTTTAAAATTGATCAACATATTAGGCAAGTTAATAAAGTCAATACCCGATTGTGGAACGGTGATGGTTGTAAAGCTTTCTGGGATTTGGATTTCGGCAGAAAGCGGATTTTCTATAACTTGAAAGTTGTTCTTTATAATACTGCCATAATGGTTGATAAAAGAAAGAGTGTCTTCTTTTCTACTGGCCAGTTGAATAAAGGAAATATGCTTTGAGTGATTTTCAAGTATGGTTTTAAGATTTTCTTGAAAGGAAATGTCCAAATTATCAAAAGGATTATCTAGTATTATATAATCTGGCCGTTCATTAAGCAAGTAATGTAACAAGGCTCTTTTTTGCTCTCCACTAGACATGGTTTTTAACGATTGCCCAAAACTACTAATTATCTTAATGTCATGTTTATCTTCCTCGTCTATTAATTTTTCTAGGGTAAAATGAGAGAAAAGTCTTCCTGTTTTTTGTTTAAAATATTGGAGTTCAATAGGTGTTCTTCCTTGTTGAAAATCTTTAATGAAACCTTTCTTGTTTGAGTTGTTGTCTAAATATATTACCCAATGATTCATTTTGCGTTTATTCTATAAATATGAACTGTGTTATTATGGTAAGTGGTGGTAAAATCTATAATCATACCATTTTTCAATGCCGTTTTTTGCGATGGAATATTATCTACCTGTATAATTGAAATTAAACTGTTTGTCCATTTTTTTTCAAATGCTATATGTTTGCACTTTTCTGCAGCCTCAAAGGCGAAACCTTTTCGCCAATATTCTGGTAGAATGGAATAACCAATTTCAAACTCTTGTTTACCATCTACCTGTTGTAATAGAACACCACAGAGTCCAACCAAGGTGTTGGTGCCTTTTAAAAATAAAGCATTTAAACCACCTAGGTTTGCCTTATATCTCTCAAAGATTCTTTGAAATTGTTCTTCGCAGGCAACTCTAGGGTCGTTTGGTAGTCCAGACCAGTATTGGCTGCTTAATGGTTCTTCATGAAATGGTAGCCAGTGTTCAAAATCTAATGGTTTAACTTCTTTAAAAAGTAAACGATCAGATTCTTCATTGAATAAAACATATGCTGGCATTATTCTCTTTTAATTAAACGCAGGATTAAGACATTACTTTCTGCTAAAACTAATGCTATCACCAATAGATAAGCCCAATTCTTGTGATAGACCTGCATTGATCTCTAGTACGTATTTTATGGGTACTTGTGAAGATAAACCATCTTCATTTAGTGGTTGTGCATTTTCTTGAAAACTGGCAATTTTCAAATTTTCTTTTAAATAGATGATATCTAATGGAAACTCTGTGTTCTTCATGTAAAAAGAATGCATTCTTTCATCAGGAAAAATGAATAACATACCTTCATTGATTGCCATACCTTTTCGGTACATTAGTCCGGTTTGGGTTTCATAATCTGTCTCGGCAAATTCAATATTGAATTTGGTTTTAACGGTGTCACTGGAGTTTAGAAAAATAGTTAAATCTCCTTCATGTGAAAAATCAATAGTTTCTGTAGCTATGGTCTTTTTAGATTCTTCCTTGCATGAAAAAGCTAAAGTAGCTATGGTAGCCACTACTATCAAGCCTTTATTTATTTTACTGAACATTACGCAGTTTTTGTTTTTCTGAACATGAAATAGAAACCTACTAGTATAAAGGGGATACTTAACCATTGACCGGTAGATAGTAAACCTAACGATTCTTCAAATCCGCCTTGACTTTTCTTAACGAATTCAGCCAAGAAACGAACTGTCCAAAGTAATACGAAGAACAACCCGAATAAATAACCGGTTTTGTTCTTTTTATCTGTTTTCCAATATAGAAAATACAACAGAATAAAAATGAAAATATAACCTATTCCTTCATATAATTGTGCTGGATGACGGTATGGAATTTCTGCTAGATATTGAGAAAACTGTGGGTTGTTTTCTATAGCGGCATAAGCGGCGTTCAGTGTTTTCTCTTGGGTAATACCCAATGCTTTTGATGGGTGTAAGTCATCTGAATCCCGAATAAACTTTGTGGCAAAAATGAAATTTTCATCTACCACTTTGCCGTTGATCTCAGAGTTGAAAAAATTACCTAAACGAACACAAAAAGCCCCTATGGCAACAGGTATTACCATTCTGTCAAAAATCCATAACATGTTAAATTCAGGATATTTTCTTGTATACAAATAGGTGCCAATTATAATACCAAGTGTAGCTCCATGACTGGCTAGACCAGTAAAGCCGGTAAATTCATAACCATCTATTAAGCCAAAAAGTAGACTGCCAGTATCACTTTCCCGTACAGGTATTAAAATCTCAATAAGGTGATTAGAGTAATATGCCCAGTCATAAAAAAACACATGACCTAATCTTGCCCCTAGCATGGTGCTTAGAACGGTGTATATGAATAGGGAATCTAATTGTTCTACCGATTTTTTCTCGTTAAGAAAAATCTTTTTCATAAGAAACCAACCTAAGGCGAAGGCGGTTATCCAAAGTAGATTGTAATACTTTATTTGAATGAAACCAATATTGAAAAGTGTCTCGTTCGGATTCCAAGTAATTCCTAAGAAATGCATGTGTTGAATTTTGAATGGCTAAGATAATAAAATAGAAATCTACCTAGCCGTAAGATTTGGGAAATTGGTTTTGTTATGAGTTAAAAGAGAGTTAAGTATGTAAATGAGAGAAAATGGAGAATAGGAAATGGAATATAGAGGTGGGAAAATAGCAATATTTGGTGATTTGTCTAAGTCAAAGTTTTGACCAACGAAACCTTTAAATTTTATTAGTTTTTTTGAGCTTGAACTCGAATTTTGAATTTGATCCTTATTTAAGGAACTGGGTCGTAGCCTTTTCCGCCCCAAGGATTGCAGCTAAAAATACGCTTTGTTGCCATCCATCCTCCTTTAAAAAGACCATGTTTTTTTAATGCTTCTAACGTGTATTGAGAACAAGTAGGGGAGTATCTACATGTTGCTGGGGTATAAGGGGAAATTACCACTTGGTAAAACCGGACTAGAAATACGAAAGGAGCAATAAGGATTTTTTTAAAGGAAATTTTCACGATGATAAATTAATAGCCCAAATTTACTATAAAAGGATTAACTATATAAAATAAGAAGCCCGGATGGTTTGCATCCGGACTTCTAAAATTAAAATGGTTTTTGTTTAGGCTCCTATTCTTATGGGTTCTAAATGTTCGGCCTCTTCTTCGGAGTATAACCTAGATTTGATTAAAAATCGAAGACCTAACGGGATTTCCAATGAAAAACTAGAGCCAATACCTGGGGTAACGTCAACAGTCAGCTGGGTGTGTTTCCAATATTCAAACTGATCTTTTGACATATGAAAGTCGCAACCTTCAATAGTGCCAAGCCAAACATCGTTATCATCCAGCATTAAATCGCCTTTTTCAAAACACATGGGTGAGGAACCGTCACAGCAACCGCCACTTTGGTGGAACATTAGCTCACCGTGTTTCTCTTTTAGCTGTGCAATTACTTCTGCGGCTTTTTTAGTTACCAAAACTCTTTTTGTTTTCATCGTATTTCGTTTTTAGAAGAATCCCATTTTTTTCTTATCGTAGGAAATAAGCATGTTTTTGGTTTGGCGATAGTGTGCCAACATCATTTTATGGTTTTCCCTACCGATACCTGATTTTTTGTATCCACCAAATGGTGCATGTGCAGGATATAGGTGATAGCAATTTACCCAAACTCTACCGGCTTTTATGGCTCTTGAAATCTGGTATGCCTGGTGGGTATCACGTGTCCAGACACCAGCACCCAATCCATATAGGGTGTCATTTGCAATTTCTATGGCCTCTGCTTCATCTTTGAAAGTGGTTACACAAAGTACGGGACCAAAAATTTCTTCTTGAAAAACACGCATTTTGTTATTTCCTTTTAGAATTGTGGGTTGTACGTAATATCCACCTTCCAAGCCTTCATTATAGGCTTGTGCGCCTCCTGTAAGAACTTCACAACCTTCTTCTTTTCCTATATTGATATAGCTAAGTATTTTTTCAAATTGATCGTTTGATGCTTGTGCGCCCATCATGGTATTGGGATCTAAAGGATGCCCCATTTTAATAGCTTTAGTGCGCTCAATTACACGTTCAATAAATTTTTCGTAAATACTTTCTTGTACCAACATTCTAGAAGGACAAGTACAGACTTCGCCTTGGTTTAAGGCGAACATATTGGCACCTTCCAAACATTTGTCAAAGAATTCATCATCGGCATCCATAATACTCTCAAAGAAAATGTTTGGTGACTTTCCACCAAGTTCAAGAGTAACAGGGGTAATGTTTTTTGATGCGTATTGCATAATTAATTGACCTGTTGTTGTTTCACCGGTAAAGGCTATTTTGTCTATTCTAGGGCTAGATGCCAAAGGTTTACCTGCCTCAGCACCAAATCCGTTTACAATATTAAGTACTCCGTCAGGTAATATTCCTTCAATAATTTCCATTAATATTAAGATTCCCACGGGTGTTTGCTCTGCTGGTTTTAATACTACACAGTTACCTGCAGCTAAAGCCGGAGCCAGTTTCCATGTAGCCATTAGTAGAGGGAAGTTCCAAGGGATAATTTGACCAACGACTCCTAATGGTTCAGTAACGTTCAATGCCACAGTGTTAGCATCCAATTCACTGACCGAGCCTTCTTCTGCTCTAATGACACCTGCAAAATATCTAAAATGGTCTACGGCCAAAGGTAAATCTGCAGCGCGTGTTTCTCTAATGGCTTTACCGTTGTCCCAAGTTTCGGCTCTAGCCAACACCTCAAGGTTTTGTTCTATTTTATCGGCAATCCTTAATAGCATATTGCTTCTTTCGGTCGCAGAAGATGAATTCCATGAAGGTGCAGCTTCCCATGCGGCATCAATTGCCTTTTCAATATCTTCAGATGTTGATCTCGGTATTTTTGTAAACGATTTACCGTCTACCGGAGAAATATTTTCAAAGTATTCTCCTTTACTTGGGGCTACCCATTTGCCACCAATATAATTTTCATATTGATTTTTAAATTTGGGTTTTTGAAGTACGTCTTTTTCTACAGTTGCTGTTGTGCTCATAGTATATGATTTAAGTTAATATTAGAAATGTATGTATTGGTAGCTAGTCAATACGATATTCTAAATGTACCCTACGCTTATATCTTTTGTCTGACGGATTCTACGAATAATATGAACAATCCTATCAATTATTGATTTTATGATTTTTTTAAGTATATATTTTTGTAAATTCCTTAAAATAAAATCAAAATAGTTGTGATTAAGTTATCAGATAATTTCCTAGAAGGAAGGCGTTTAGAGACCATGGTGGAGAACCAGACATCTTACACAATGAACAATGCCGCCATGCATGTTTTTGAAACCCATGAACAAGCAGCTAGTGTTCTTTTAAAATTTGAACAGCCAGTTTTGGCCAGTATGATCCAAGGGAAAAAGATTATGCATTTACGAGATTATGAGGCATTTGATTTTTTACCTGGAGAATCTTTGGTTCTACCTGCAAACGAAAGTATGTGTATTGATTTTCCTGAAGCTATGGCAAAAAATCCTACAAGATGTTTGGCAATGGCTATTTCAGAAGATAAGATAAATAAGGTATTACAGTTCATGAATGAGAATATGCCAAAAAGTACCAAAGAGGCATGGGGATTAATGGACTATAATTTTCATTTTGTAAATGATAGGGGTATATACCAAATCATTCAGAGATTGTTGTTTTTGTTTTCAGAAGACCACCCATCAAAAGATATTTTTGTGGATAATATGTTGAGAGAGTTGATCATTCGTATTTTACAGACCAATGAACGTAAAATTTATAGTAATACTACATTGTCCATTAAAAAGGAAAGTAGGTTGACCGAGGTTATACGTTATATTAGAAATAACGTTCATAAATCTTTAAATGTAGATGACCTTAGTAAGATGGCTTGTATGAGTCCCTCTCACTTTTATAGGACTTTTAAGCAAGAGTTAGGGATATCTCCCGTGGAGTTTATCAATAACGAGCGTATAAAATTAGCGGTAGGTCTATTGCAAGATCCTAAAAGAAGCATAAAAGACGTATATCTTGACTGCGGATTTGAAAGTAGATCTTATTTCAATAGGGTTTTTAAAACAAGACAGCATTTAGCGCCAGGTGAATACCAGTCTAAAATTCAAAAATCAAAATATTTAGATTAAAGGCTATACGTTGTACCTTCTTTACCGTCTTTTAATTGAATACCCAATTCTGCCAATTGATCTCGTATTTTATCTGAAGTAGCAAAGTCTTTATTTTCCCTTGCCGCTTTGCGTAACTCGATCAATAATTCTACAACACCTCCCAGTTTTTCAGTATCTGCGTCTGAACTGTTTTTGTTCTCCAGGCCTAAAACATCAAAAACAAAATTTTGTAAGGTTTGTTCTAATTCTTGTTTATCTGTTTCGGTTATAGATTCAGTGCCTTCTTTTATTAAGTTAATATGCTTAACAGCATCAAAAAGCTTTGCTATTAAAATAGGCGTGTTAAAATCATCGTTCATGGCGGCATAGCAAGTTGCTTTCCAACCTTTAACATCAAAATCGGTAGTTTTGCCCGTTTGTAAAGATTTCAACGAATTAAAAGCCTCCATAAGTTTATTGAATCCTTTTTCAGAAGCTAACAACGCATCATTGCTCATATCTAAAATACTGGTATAATGCGCTTGCATCATAAAAAACCTTACCATGGACGGGGAAAAGGGCTTGCTTAAAATATCATTTTCGCCAGAAAAAATTTCACCAGGGAGAATGCTGTTTCCTGTAGATTTTGCCATTTTTCTGCCGTTCAGGGTCAACATATTTGCATGTAACCAATAATTGACCGGACTTTGGCCATTGCATGCTTCAGCTTGGGCAATTTCGCATTCATGGTGTGGGAATTTCAAATCCATACCGCCCCCGTGAATGTCAAATGTTTCTCCTAAGTATTTGGTGCTCATGGCTGTACATTCTAAATGCCAGCCTGGAAAACCATCTCCCCAAGGTGATGGCCATCTCATAATATGCTGTGGCTCCGCTTTTTTCCACAAAGCAAAATCTTGAGGGTTGTGTTTGTCATCTTGGGCAGCAAGATCACGTGTATTGGCAATCATATCTTCAAGCTTGCGCCCGCTTAATTTACCATACTCATGTTCTTGATTAAATTTTGCAACATCAAAATATACAGAACCATTGGTTTCATAGGCAAATCCCTTTTCAAGAATATCCTTAATGATTTCAATTTGTTCTATGATATGTCCTGTAGCGGTAGGCTCAATACTTGGTGGTAAAAAATTGAATTTTTCCAATATATTATGAAAATCTACAGTATAGCGCTGTACAACTTCCATTGGCTCCAATTTTTCTAACCGTGCCTTTTTTGCAATTTTGTCTTCACCGTCTTCAGCGTCATCTACCAAATGACCTGCATCGGTAATATTGCGCACATAACGTACTTTATAGCCAAGATGTTTAAAGTATCTGAAAATCATGTCAAAGGACATAAAAGTTCTACAGTTTCCTAAGTGTACATTGCTATACACCGTAGGTCCACAAACATACATGCCAATATGGCCTGTGTTTATGGGTTTAAAAACTTCTTTTTTTCCGGTAAGGGAATTGTATACTTTGATTTCTTGACTTTCGTACAATTGCATAAAGCTGTATGCTATTAAAAATGGGTGTCTAAATTAAGGTAGTTCAAAAACTCGCGGCGTACCAATTCTTCCTTGAATTTTCCACCATATTCAGCTGTTACCGTGCTACTGTCTATGTCACGTATGCCTCTTGAGTTTACACAAAGGTGCTTGGCATCAATTACACATGCTACGTCTTCCGTACCTAACGCTTTTTGTAATTCTCTTACGATTTGAATATTTAAACGTTCTTGAACTTGAGGTCTCTTGGCATAGTAATCAACGATACGATTCATTTTTGAAAGCCCAACTACGGTACCGTTAGAAATATAGGCTACGTGAGCACGACCAACAATAGGTAATAAATGATGTTCACAAGTGGAGTACAAAGTAATATTCTTTTCCACCAGCATTTCACCATACTTGTACTTGTTGTCAAAAGTAGATGCCTTTGGTCTTCTACTAGGGTTTAAACCACCAAAAATTTCATTGACATACATTTTTGCAACTCTATTAGGCGTACCTTTTAAACTGTCATCGTTTAAATCTAAACCTAAAGTATGCATGATTTCACGTACGTTATTGCGAATACGTTCAATTTTTTCGGCATCGTCCAAATCAAAAGCGTCTGAACGTAAAGGAGTATCTTCTGACGTAGAAATATGATCGTTTCCTATTTCGTCAAATTGATTTTCCAGTGTATCCTCAATTTTCATTTTATCTTTCTTTTACAAGCTGCAAAGATATACAATATGTGACACTTTATAACCAAATGCGGGCATTACACAACATAAATTAGCCATAACGTTAAGGTCTCGTTAATTTTATTTTTCCAAATCAAGAGGCCCCTATGACCAAGTATGGTATATCTATTTTATTAATTTGTTTTTTTGGCATATTCACTTGCTTTGCGCAAGTGTCGGCAGATTGCGCCAATGCGGTTCCTATTTGTTATAATACTCCGGTCAATGGAGGTACAAATGGTTATGGAATTGATGATTATAATGGTGCGTCAATTTCTGGTTGTATTACTCAAGGTAGTGGTACGATTGAAACGAACTCCGCTTGGTATACCTTCAAAATTGGAGAAGTAGGGCAATTGGGGTTTAATATTGGGTTCGATTCAAACGAAGATTGGGATTTCGCACTTTACAGAACTAACGATTGTAATGCACTGGGAGATCCGGTGAGATGTAACTATTTTGATAATTCTGATGATAGCAGTTATATAGGGGTGGGCGAAGACCCTACAGGCATAGAAAATATACAGTATGATGATTGGTTATTGGTAGAGCCGGGTGAAGAATACCTCTTAATGATCAATAACTTTAGTAATAATAACTCCGGATTTTCCATTCAGTTTTCAGGGACTATTTTTGTTGAGTATCCTAATTCAGCTTTGGACTGTGATATTATAGACAATTTGCTAGGCCCGCCTATTATAGCATGTGATAATGAAACGGTAGTATTAGATGCTACAACGACCGATGCTATAACCTATGAATGGTATTTAGATGCAGGTACAGGCTATCAACGTATACCTGGTGAAAGTGATCCAGAATTATCAGTGGCGGTTTCTGGAATGTACCGCGTTTTGGTTGTGAGACCTTTAGGGAATAATTTAATAAGTGAAACACAGGTGGCATATGCCCCTTCTCCAGAAACTTATGAACTAGAAGATGAAACGGCATGTTTAGATGGTACGGTCATTGATTTTAATGAAAAAGATGCTGAAGCATTGGGCGGGCAAAGTCCCCTAGATTTTCGTGTATCTTACCATGAAAGTTTTGAAGACGCTTTTAATGGTGCCAATGCGCTTTCTAAAGAGTTTGTGCCTACACAAGTTTCCCAAACTATATATGTTAGAACAACTTCTATAGAAAATTCTATGTGTTTTGATGCTTCTGAGTCTTTTGAGGTGGAAGGAATAGAATTGCCCGTTTTAGATTTTGATACTGAGGTTTATATCTGCGGAGATGAGCCGGTAGTCACCATTGGTCAACGTATACCTGATGCTAGTTTTACGTATGAGTGGAGTTCAGGTCAAACAAGTTCTTTAATTACAGTGGCAGAACCAGGTGTTTATACCTTATCGGTGACCAATACGCAAGGGTTGATACAATGTATTACCGTAAGATCGGTTACCGTTGTTTTCTCTAGTCCGCCCGTTATATCCGATATTACTATTGAATATGAGGATGATGCATCAAACATGGTAAATGTTTATTTAGAAGAGAATGGTGATTTTGAATATCAGGTAGATGATCAAGCACCGCAAAATAGTAGTGTATTCAATAATTTATTTCCAGGAGAACATACAATAACGGTACGTGACCCCAATGGCTGTGGTTCTGATACCAGAGATATTGTAGTAGTGGGCTTTCCAAAGTTTTTTACCCCAAACGGTGATAATGTTAACGATGTTTGGAAAGTAGATGGTCTATCTGCATTAGAAGATCCGGTGATCACTATTTACGACCGTTATGGTAAGTTGTTATATCAGATATTCGAAGATTCCAGTGGTTGGAATGGTTCTTTCAATGGGCAGTTATTGCCGGAATCCGATTACTGGTTTAAACTTTCTTACACCAATTCTTTAGGGGAGAATACCAACGCATCATATATTAATAACCACTTCACTTTAAAGCGTTAAAGGTAATAATTGGCAGTGAGTAGTGTATTTTATCGATTAAATGCCAGAATCTTCGCTGTAAGATACTAAAGCAGGTCATGTGTAGTTATAATATACATCACGTATACTAAATAGTTACACTTTTTATGAGAATACTCATTTGTTCTATTTGTTGTTTGTTTCTTTTCTGTTATAAAGTAAGCGCACAAAATTCAGCCGATTGTAGAACGGCTATACCTGTTTGTGCCGATCAACCTATAATGGGCATAGCCGGTGGTTCTGGTGACGTAGATGATTTTGATCCGGAAGTTATAAGAGAAACAGGGTGTCTAGAGAAAGGAAGTCTAACTTCGGCCAATATTGAATTCAATACATCTTGGTTTGTTTTTAGGGCAGGTACCGGCGGTCAGGTTGGTTTTGATATTGAGGCGTTGCCTTCAACTGGTTCTACACCTACGGCAGAATGGGATTTTGCAGTTTATGGACCAGATGTGGATTGTGCAGCTATTAGCAATGGAACGGCACAGCCAATTCGTTGTAATTACGAAGTGAACGATACAAACTTTACCGGTCTTGGTATAAATCCCGATAGTGGTCAAGAAGGTCAGGCATCGTTAACAGGTAATCAAAATACATATGATGAGTATTTAGATGTGTTGCCAGGTGAGATTTATTATATTTTGATCAACAATTTTGCAGACAATTTTACGGGTGACCCAGAGCCATTTATGTTAACTTTTACAGGTAGTTCTGTTAGTGCTGATCAAGATACTGCCTTAGATTGTACCTTAAGGGATGAATTTTTAGGATTGGATATTGTTGCTTGCGAAGGTGATGACCCTATCACCATTAGTGCGTTGAATTCCCCAGCGGGTGCGGATATCGCCAGCGTTGAATGGACGGTAGATTATGAAGACGACGGTATTATTGATGATACATTAACGGGTTCAGGAGATTTTGGAGCGGAATTGGTTATTGTTAGCCCAAATACAGGACGTTATTTTGCAAGTATTACAACGGCATCGGGATCTCCGCCAACGGTAAGCGATGATAGTGGGGTGTTGGTTACGTTTTATGGCACACCTATTTTGGAAAGAGTGGAAACATTGGATACCAATCTCTCAATTGATCCAGATCAAAATAATATCGAATTTTTTGTTGAGGGTGATGGGGACTATGAATATGCGATCAATGACGGCGTATTTCAAGATAGTCCTGTTTTTATGAATGTTCCACCTGGTGTTAACACGGTTATTATTAATGATAAAAATGGTTGCGGTATTACTGATCCCTTAGAATTTTTGGTCGTCGGGTATCCAAAGTTTTTCACCCCTAATGGGGATGGTATTAATGATGACTGGAATGTAGAGGGAATAGAGACGTTAAGTGATCCTGTTGTGTTTATTTTTGATAGGTATGGTAAGCTTCTAAAGCAATTGGGTTCAACAGATGCTTGGGACGGAAATTACAATGGACAGCAAATGCCATCTACAGATTATTGGTTTCGCTTTGAATATGGTGAACAAGAAGATGCCTTATTAGTTGCCAAAACCCGAAAAACTCATTTTTCACTAAAAAGGTAAAACCCTCAGGACAGGCTCATGAGGCATTTAAAGGAAACAAACTTTTAAATTCTAGGCAAGCCTTGGGGTATTATGCCCTTAGGCGGTGCCAATAAAATAAAAAAGGGGAGCAATTTGCTCCCCTTTTTTATTGAATTCCATTTCCTCTAAAAGTTTATCGTATAGCTTAAGGTTGCATTGGTAATACCTCTATCTATCATAGCCGGTGTTGTAATACCTGCATTGAAAAGTCTTTCGCTAACGTCTTGTTGGGAACGGCTTAGAGAAAAGTCTAGCTTACTGCCGCCGAAGTTATAGCCTATACCACCAGAAATAGCGTTTAAATCACCTATAGTATTGCCATTTGAATATGGACTTTGTTCAAAGCGATAGCCCGCCCTTAAACTTACTTGTTGAATTCTATATTCACCACCAAGTCTAAAGGTTGAAACAGTGCCTAAGTCACTCGCAATTTGTGAATTTACCGTCTGAAAACTTGGGTCGTTGGTAGGGCGGAGTTCAGATTGTGAGAAATCTTGGTAACCATAATCAAAACTCAAAAGCCCATCTTTTGCAAATATTACGGCTAAACTACCGGTAAGTTTACTTGGTGTTTTAACTGTATAGCTTTCAAAAAGATTAATAATATTAAAATTGATAAAATTAATATCAGCATCTGCAAGGTCAGAATTAATGCGTTGAGAAGTGTTATCCTCTAAACGATACCAGGTTGGTGATTGGTAGCTACCGCCCAGACGTACATTATCGTTTAATTTCGCAATAGCACCTAGGCTGAAAGAAAAACCATTACCCTCCGTTTCTAAATAATTATCAAAAGTAGTTCTGGTTATTTCAGAATTAGGCTCGTAACCACTCTCGGTAAATTGATCAAACTGCGTATAGAGTACACTGTGGAAGTTTAATGAAGCACCCAGATATATGTTTTCTTTGTACTGTGAAGCTACATTGATGGTAAACTTGCTATTGTACCCGGTTGTTCTTCTTATGAAATCTTGCTCCACAAAATCATAAAGCGTGTTGCTTACATAATTAGTATTTGCGTCATCTTCAGTTTCTGGGTCAACAATACCGCCATAATACCCTAAAAATGCTTGTTGATCCCTAAAGCCTTGTGCTGAACCGATGTCTAAATAAGCTTCCTCTAAAAATTCACCATCTTGTACAAGAATGGAGCCAAAAGGTGTGCCTTGGGCATATTCGGAGAAATACGTGTCTATACCTTGTGTGCTACTTCCTGAAACATAGTATTCATTATCAAAATTGTTCACCAAATCATAATTGAAAGCCAAGGTAAATTTCTGCCAATCGGAATTGGAGTCGGTATTCCTGAAAACAAAGGCGCCACCAATTTGATTTAATTCAATAGTATTGTCTTTTGTTATGTTGGTGTCACCAAAATAACGTGCTTCATTATTGGTATTGTAATTGGACCCCGAGATGGTGAAAAGGCTATTGTTGAATACCGCTGAACCGGCAGGGTTTATGTTTAAGGAGGATAAGTCGCCACCTAAAGCCCCAAATGCACCGCCCATAGCTTGAAAGCGAGCGGTACCTTGTAGGTTTTCTGTACCGTAACGTAAGGCTTCGTTTATATTTTGAGCGCTACTAATGGCACATGCCATTAGTATTACGAAAGTCAAATATCTTTTCATAGCAATATTTAAATGTTGATAAATGTTAGATTTTAGTTTCTTCTACTGCTGCTGCTTCTTGAAGAACCAGACGATCTAGAAGAGGATCCACTGCTTGAACTCCTAGAGCTGCTTCCAGAGCTTCTGTAAGAGTTGCCACTAGAACTGCTTCTTCCAGAACTGTAACTACTGCTTCTAGAACTGCTACCGGAACTACGGTAAGATCTGCTAGAACTTCCTGAGCTTCTGCCCGAAGAATAACTTCTTGAGCTACTACCGGAGTTTCTATAGGTAGACGTTCTGGGAACGCTAACCCTACTGCTTGATCTAGATGAGCTAGAACTGTATGTTCTTGGGCTGCTACTGTATCTGCTGCTGTAGTTTCTAGAGGAACTGCTATATCTTGGTGTTGCTCTAGTGCTTCTGCTTGTTCTGTATGCTCTGTTTTGGTCCACACCAACAGTTCTTCTTGTAGAAGAGTTGCCAGAATACGTTCTTGAACTACGTGTGTTTGCAGAGCTTCTAGAAGTTGTCGCTCTAGAAGTGGTGCTTCTATACCTAGGTGAGTCACCTCTGGTGTTTACATTAGAACGACCTCTAGCCGCTGTAGAAGATAATCCGCTATTATTTGTTGTGTTTCTATTGTAATTGCCTCTTCTTGAGTTGTTAACTGCATAGCTTCTATTGGAAAATCCACGATTTCGATTGTAATACCCGTTGCCATAACCATAACCGTATCCATAACCGTAGAAAGGACGGTTCCAGCCGAAACCAATACCTGCGTAGCCAAATCCAAATCCGCCATAACCCCAATTGTTCCATCTATTCCATCCCCATGGTCTATTCCATCCATAACCGTAGTAACCTCCGTAGCCCCAATTGTTCCAACCCCAGTTGTTCCAGCCCCAATATGGGTCGTTCCATCCGTAGAATCCTCCGTAGCCCCAATTGTTCCATCCATTATTGTGAATATAGATGCTTACATCGGAATTGTTGCTGCCCCAGCTACCATAACCTTCATAGTCGTTAGAATTGGCATAATAATCGGTCAGTTGGCCTTCAGGAATTTCTTCGTCTAAATTATTACTTGAATAAGAATCGACATCGGTAAAGATCTCGCTATCCAAAATTTGATCATATTGATCCGCCTTTTCACCAAAATAAGATGAATAGGTATCGTTTTCTGAAGTATTTTGATTGTAGTTTCTTTGTTCAGGTCTTCTTTCTACCGTTCTTACAACGTCGTCTGAATAAATACCGTCATTGTCATAATATGAAGATTGTTGGTAGGTACCGCAAGAAGCAGCAAAAACTGCCAGGGTTACCAACATTGTAATGTTGCGAAGTTTGTTGTGGGGTAAGGAATATATCATCGGATCAAAATTATATTGTTGAACATATTAAAAATAACTAGTTTTACCCAATTATTACATACAAAGAATCACAAAATTTGTGCCAAAGTCTAGATAATGAGTAAAAATTTGACAAAGAGAAGCGAGGATTATTCCAAGTGGTATAATGAATTGGTAGTTAAGGCCGATCTAGCCGAAAACTCCGGTGTTAGAGGTTGTATGGTCATAAAACCATATGGTTTTGGTATTTGGGAGAAGATGCAAGCTGGTTTGGATAAAATGTTCAAGGAGACCGGACATGAGAACGCCTATTTTCCATTGTTTATTCCAAAATCATATTTAAGTAAAGAAGCAAGTCACGTAGAAGGTTTTGCAAAAGAATGTGCTGTTGTAACACATTATAGGTTAAAAAACGCCGAAGACGGAAGTGGTATAATCGTAGATCCAGAAGCTAAACTAGAGGAAGAGCTTATTGTTAGACCTACTTCTGAAACTATTATATGGGATACTTATAGAAAATGGATACAGTCCTACAGAGATTTACCATTATTAATTAACCAATGGGCAAATGTGGTTCGTTGGGAGATGCGTACAAGATTGTTCTTGAGAACGGCAGAATTTTTATGGCAAGAAGGTCATACGGCCCATGCTACGGAAAAAGAAGCCATAGAAGAGGCAGAGCAAATGATGAACGTGTATGCTGATTTTGTTGAAAATCATATGGCGGTGCCTGTAATTAAGGGAACTAAGACCGAAAGTGAAAGATTTGCAGGAGCAATTGAGACATATTGTATAGAGGCTTTAATGCAAGATGGTAAAGCTTTGCAGGCAGGTACATCTCACTTTTTGGGCCAGAATTTCGCTAAGGCTTTTGATGTTAAATTTGCGACCAAGGAAGGCGGTAAAGAGCATGTATGGGCTACTTCTTGGGGGGTATCTACAAGGTTAATGGGTGCTTTGGTAATGACTCATAGTGATGATAATGGTTTAGTTATTCCTCCAAAATTAGCACCTATACAAGTTGTTATTGTACCTATTTACAAAGGAATTGATCAATTGGACCAAATTTCGGAAACTGTTAATCCGTTAGTGAAAGAACTAAGGGGTAAAGGTATTTCTGTGAAATTTGATAATAGAGATACGCACAAACCAGGGTTTAAGTTCAATGAATATGAATTAAGGGGGGTGCCTGTACGTTTAGCTATTGGACCAAGAGATATGGAAAATGGTACTTATGAAGTGGCAAGAAGAGATACCTTGGAAAAAGAAACGGTAAATGCTACAGATGTAGTTGAAAAAATAGAGTTCTTAATGGACGATATTCAAAAGAATATGTACCAGAAAGCACTTGATTACAGAAATAATCATATAACCGAAGTGAATTCTTATGATGAATTCAAAAAAGTTTTAGAAGAAAAAGGAGGATTTATTTCTGCTCATTGGGATGGAAGTAAAGAAACGGAAGAACTAGTGAAAGAGGAGACAAAAGCCACTATACGTTGCATTCCTATTGATGCAAAGAGTGAAGAAGGTGTGTGTATGGTTAGCGGTAAACCGTCTCAAAAAAGGGTGTTATTTGCAAAAGCATATTAATTTTTTTAAAAAATTATATTCAGGTGTTGCGATAGTGAAAAATATTTGTATTTTTGCATCCGCAATTACACAAAGTATGGTCCGTTCGTCTAGGGGTTAGGACGCCAGGTTTTCATCCTGGTAACAGGGGTTCGATTCCCCTACGGACTACAAAATTAAATTTTTGGATAATTTTCCAAAGCAGTGACATAATGGTCCGTTCGTCTAGGGGTTAGGACGCCAGGTTTTCATCCTGGTAACAGGGGTTCGATTCCCCTACGGACTACAAAATTAAATGGATGAAAATCCGAAGAAATTATAACAGAGAATAAAATGGCAAATCACAAGTCGGCATTAAAGAGAATTAGAAGAAACGAAGCAGTTCGTTTACGTAACAGATATCAGCATAAAACTACACGTAATGCTATTAAGAGATTGCGTGCAGAAGAATCTAAGAAAGATGCAGAGGCTCTTTTTCCAAGTGTTGTTAGTATGATCGATCGTTTAGCTAAGCGTAACATTATTCATGATAACAAAGCTGCTAACTTAAAAAGTAAGTTGGCAAAGCACGTTGCCGCTTTGTAAGATATTGCCTTAAGAAATTAAAAAGCCTTCCAAAACTGGGAGGCTTTTTTTATGGGCTAAATTTTAGTTTGTCTGCCTCATTGGTAACCTTAGTCTTCTCATTGATAGAAAACCTATGATGAAGCAGAGGTACATTGTCGCTATTGAAATATAATGATACTTAGAGAGATTGTATGTAGTGTACAGTTGATAATCAAAAGACAATATATACATGGAAATAGGGTAGCAGATGTAAAACATAAGTAATCCTAAACTGATCCAAAATAGCAAGTTTTTTCTAGGTATAAATTTCTGTTCTTCTGTAAATATCTTGTATAGATAAGTTAGGCACGCAAATATTAATACTATTGCACCCGCAATAATTGCATAGTTCTGAGGTTCGGTGTAAAAGTCTTGTAAAAACAAATTGACTATACAGGTCAATAAAAATAATACACCACCATATTTAATGAGAATTCTACTTCTTTTGTTTTCAATTAATTGATAGAAAATATAAAAGAAATATAGATAGAATACAATGTCGAATATATTGAAAATTATAGTGTTGTAATTATAATATTCAGGTATATAAACTAATTGTATATCATCTACATCCCTAACGATAGCACCTAGTATTTCTGATAATAAAACGTAGCTTAATATTATGGGTAAATATTTTAAGATGGTATCGTAGTATAGCCTATACTTGGTAATGGATAAAACCAGTGCTATGAAATAGAAACAGATGTAGTAATTATTTAAAATATACTCCAACATGGTTTAACGGGCTATTTGACTGTGAAATGTTTATTGGTTTTTTGGCGGCGGTACACCTGTGCCTCTATTCAAAGTTAGACTTTCTTGACCTTGTAATATTGCCGGTACAGCTTTTGGTGTACTTGTTGTTGGTGCAAATGAAGCATATGCTTTTGTATTGGGGTCATTATTATTGCCATAACCTTCATTTATTGGTTCAAAGCTATTGTTCATAGGTACGGCTTGTTTGCCCTTTGCTCCTTGAGCTATATAAAAAAGATAATCACGCTTACCGTCATTATAAGTAGGGGAGAGCATAATGCTGTTCTGTCTTGGGTGTTTGATCGGTTCTTTGCTTTGAGGGAAATATTCCTCATTTGGGTAGTTGGAGTAGTAAAGTCTTAATGTGGAAATTTCAACTCCGGCATCGGCAGCTTCTTGTTCAATATATTCTAAATATTGCTTGATGGTTTTATAATCGTAGTAAACAAATCTGCCAACATGAAACTCTTCATCTCTTTTGGTTATTTTATTTATAGAGTCTTCATAACGTTGTATTAATGGTACCCGCCTTTTTTCATAGGAGTCATACATATTTTTTGCCTGTGAAATAGGTACTATTTCTTGAGGAGCTAATACCACTGGTTTTACCGGTTCCTTTGGGTCTTGCTCTTTGGGTTGATCATTACAGCTCATAAAAGCAGAGATGATAATGGCGCATAAGATTTTACTGATTAGGATAGATGGTCTTTTCATTTTCTGAGATTTTAAGTGTTTACTAAAGAAAAATGCTAAAAGACTGGGGGATAGTTCTTTCTGATTTTATAAAGATATCAAAAAAATAGCAGCTTTAATTTTTGATGTTATTATTAGGGTAGTTTATGATGGTGAGCATGCTACAAAATAAAAAATCCCGATTTCATTAAGAAATCGGGATTTAAAATTATAATTAAAAAGAATTACTGATTCATTGTCATCAAGAATTCTTCATTGTTTTTGGTTTGTTTAAAACGTTGCTCAATAAACTCCATGGCTTCTACAGGATTCATATCTGCAAGGTACTTGCGCATTATCCACATACGTTGTAGGGTGTTTTCATCAAGTAGCATGTCATCTCTACGTGTGCTTGAAGAAGTAAGGTCAATAGCAGGGAAAATTCTTCTATTTGCAATCTTACGATCCAATTGAAGTTCCATGTTACCGGTTCCTTTAAATTCCTCAAAAATAACTTCGTCCATTTTAGATCCAGTTTCAGTTAAGGCTGTTGCAATGATAGACAGTGAACCACCACCTTCAATATTACGTGCAGCACCAAAGAATCTTTTTGGCTTATGTAATGCATTAGCATCAACACCACCACTTAATACCTTACCAGAAGCTGGTTGAACAGTATTGTAGGCTCTTGCCAAACGTGTAATGGAATCTAAAAGGATTACTACGTCATGACCACATTCTACTAATCTCTTTGCTTTTTCCAAAACAATATTAGCAACTCTTACGTGCTCAGTCGGTTCTTTGTCAAAAGTAGATGCTACAACTTCACCACGAACATTACGTTGCATATCCGTAACCTCTTCTGGCCTTTCATCGATAAGTAAAATAATTTGGTAAACTTCAGGATGGTTTGCAGCAATACCGTTCGCAATATCTTTAAGTAACATGGTTTTACCAGACTTAGGTTGCGATACGATCATACCTCTTTGCCCTTTACCAATAGGTGAGAACAAATCAATAATACGGGTAGATATTGTACTTTGGCGTTCTGCCAAATTGAATTTTTCTTGTGGGAATAACGGAGTTAAATGCTCAAATGATACACGATCGCGTACGATCTGAGGGTCTATGCCGTTAATTTTATTTACCTTAATAAGAGGGAAATACTTTTCACCTTCTTTTGGCGGTCTAACGTTACCTAAAACGGTATCACCTGTTTTAAGGCCAAAAAGACGAATTTGCGACTGAGAAACATAGATATCATCAGGTGATGATAGGTAGTTATAATCGGAAGAACGTAAAAAACCGTATCCGTCTTGCATGATATCCAACACACCTTCACTGGCTATTATGGAATCAAACTCATATTCCGGCTCCTTGTACCTGTTTTTAAGGTCTTTGTCAAAATTACTTTTGTCATGAGGAGTCCTTGGGTTAGGTTTCTTCTTGTGATTATTATTCTGTTGCGAATTCTTATTATTGTTATTGTTTGACTGATTTGAAGACTTAGGTCTTGGTCTAGGTCTTTTTTGTTCAGTAACTTCTTTAACCTCATTTTCTTGCGGAGCTTCCTTTTTTACGGGAGTCTCTTTTGCCGTAGCCGGTTTAGCGTCTGTACTAGCATCCTTTTTGGTGTTTTGTGCAACACGTGTCCTAGGTCTAGGTTTAGGCTTCGGTTTTTCTTCTGTAGGCTTAGGTGCCTCTTCAGTGGTTGTGGGGGCAATAGCTGCGGCAACTTTTGGGTTGGCAGCTTGTAGGTCCAAAATTTGATAAACTAAATCTAGTTTTTTCAAGGTTTTGAATTTAGGAACCTTAAGTCCTTTAGCAATTTCCTGAAGCTCAGGTAGCTTTTTCGATTTTAAATCTGAAATCTCAAACATTAAGTAATAGAATAAATTATATAAGTAGTTTGTATTGTAAGAAGTAAATAATTTTATTTGGATAATCTATAAGGAAAGTTATTCCTTAACTGGTAGGTGTTATGACGTGATAACGTAGCAATATTACAAATTATTTTGAATAAAATGGTTATATTTTCTGAAAAGACCTGTATTTTTGCAATTAGAAAGCGATATTAGATTTATGATTCAAAGAATTCAGAGCCTTTTTTTAGTAATTGTTGCAATACTTACGGGTATACTTCCGTTCTTCTTTAATCTGTGGATTGATGTAGATGGTATAGAAGTTTTTGCAAACAATGAATTGCTCATTTCTATCGCATTTTACGCAAGTGCCGTTTTGGCTATTTGGTCTATGGTACAATTTAAAAATAGAAAATCTCAGTTTGTAATAAACAGGCTGAACATGATATTGAACGTTTTTTTATTAGGATTTTTCGTTTACCGATCACTAAACTTATCCGGAGAAACTTCGGTTTCTGAGAAGGGTATTGGGATGCTGATTCCAGTATTTTCTATCATTTTTTTGGTCCTTGCAAATAGGGCAATAAAAAAGGATGAAGATCTTGTAAAATCTGTTGATCGCTTACGTTAAGCCTGTAATCTTAGTAGTATTAGTGCGTTAAAACCCGGGGTAGTTACCGGGTTTTTTTATGTCTCCACTTTCTTAAATATCACAGAAATATTGCAGTATTTCAATCATATGTGATAAACTGTTTACTTTTTCTTGAATTCTTCGTGATATCGTGGTTTTATGTTTGTCCTCAAGAAACAGCAAGGTTAGCGATAGTCGTTAATATCCTGTTTTAAACTAAAACAATTTTAAAAATTTACGATTATGAAAAACAGAAAATTTACACTTGTATTATTACTTAGTGCCGTAACAACATTCTTTGTTAGCTGCTCAGATGATGATGTAGAAACAGTAACCGTTACGGAAACTGTGGTTGAAACAGAAACGGTTGAAGTAGATTCTTCAATGCCAGTTGGTGACCTAACCGTTTCATTAAGCGGTAATTTGGTAGCAGAAAGTGGCACGCCTACCCAAGGTTTGGTTGAATTGGGTGTAGATACCGAAAGTTCTTATTTTGTGCATTTTGGAGATGATTTTACAACTGAATTAGGTACTGGTACCGTAGGTATTTTCTTTTCTACCTCAGACACTTTCACTGCCGATCCAGCTAACGGTAACCCAGATCTAATGCTTATTGGTAACGTTGCCGGTAATGGTGAAATGTTCATAAAGTTAGATGCAATGCCTGATGCTAAATACACACACATTATTCTTTGGTGTGCTACGGCTAATATTCCTTTTGGAAATGTAGCATTAAACTAAAAAATAGAATATTGATTGCCTTTGGGAATAGAGACACCTGATTCTGTTTTTCTATGTCTCCCAAAGGCTTTTTTTATAGGTTTTCAATGTTGTGGCCTATAATTTGAAAAAACAGAATTATGGAAAAAATAAAAATCTTCTTAGGTATTTGCTTTTGCTTGCTTACTGTTGGTCTGCAGGCGCAAAGCGGATGGACAAGGGAGGCAAAGGGATTCTATCTTCAAGCTTCGGCATCATATTTCTCTTCTAATAATTATTATACAACAGAGGGTAGATTGGCTGATCAAGGAAGCGATTTTAGAACCAGCGGACTCTTGCTTTACGGTGAATACGGTATCTCCGATAGGTTTACGGCAATAGTAGATTTGCCAATTGTTCGTTTAAATAGTTTTAGCACTACAGAAACTGTTGCTGGTGTAGGTAATATACAATTGGGAGTTAAGTATAAGCTACTTAAAAGCTTTCCTTTGTCTTTACAGGTTGCTTTGGATATACCTACTAATGATGGTACTAACTTTGCAAGATCTAACGAGCCAAATGCCTTTGGTCAATTTGATGAAATAAATTTACCTGTTTCTGATGGTGAATTTAATATATGGACAACCTTGGCCGCATCCCATGGTTTTAAAAACGGTAAAACATATGCATCGGCATTTTCAAGTGTAAATTTTAGAACTGAAGGATTCAGTAACCAATTTCAAGCCGGGGTTGAGTTAGGACATTTGTTCTTTAATAAGCTATATCTTATTGGAAAATTGAAAATTCAAGAAAGATTATCTTCTGAGAACAATGTACAAAGTGGCTCTTTCTTATTTGGTGAGGGTACTACATTTACAAATTACGGAATTACGTCAATGTATAAGATTACAGATCATTTTAATTTGGTTGCGCAATACTCCGATTATGCCGGTTTTCTGGTAGATAGAAAAAATGTCTACGATGGTGGTACCATTTCTTTGGGAGTTTCATTTGAATATTAATTAGCTAAATACAGGGTGTAAGTGTTAAGTGACGCCCTGTTTTTATCTTTTTCCAAGCTCAATTACTTCAAGATCTTTAATATTGTCTCCGTCGATAACAAAACGTAACATGGTGCGTACTTGATGAAACCCATGTTTTCCACAGGCCCCAGGGTTCATATGTAGTACCCCTAACTTTTTGTCCATCATTACTTTTAAAATGTGAGAGTGACCACAAATGAAAAGTTTAGGCGGATTTTCTTTAATAATATCGCGTGTTCTACTATTGTATTTAGGTGGATACCCTCCAATGTGGGTAATAAGAACATCAACTCCCTCACAGAAAAATCTATTGTTTTCAGGAAATTCTTTTTGAATGATATGATCGTCAATATTGCCATGTACACCTCTTAGTGGTTTAAGTTTTGCAAGTGCATCGGTTACTTTTAAGTTCCCAATATCCCCTGCATGCCATACTTCGTCTGCCCATCTTGCATGTTTTAATATGGCGTTGTCCATGTAAGAATGTGTATCGGAAAGAAGAAGAATTTTGGTCATTATTATTGCTGAATTTTATATTTATTGACTTTCCATGAAAAATGAAAATAACCAACGTTTAAGTTTTCCCATTTACTGTGGGTGCCAGGAATGTTAAAACGTATGGTTTTTAATACCTTTGTCAAATACAAAACTAGTATATCCTTTTGAGATTCTTCATTCAATTTTCATACTTCGGTAAAGCGTATCACGGTTGGCAAAATCAGCCAAATGCCATTACAGTGCAAGAAGTGCTGGAAAAAGCGATGTCCAAACTTTTAAACAGTCCGGTTGCATTAATGGGTGCAGGACGTACAGATACTGGTGTTCATGCCAAAATGATGTATGCCCATTTTGATGTTGATAGCTTGGGTGATATTCCTGAATATGTGTTCAGACTTAATTCTTATTTGCCAAATGACATTGCGGTAGAACGTATTTTTGAAGTAGAAGATGATGCACATGCACGTTTTCATGCTACTTCCAGAACATATGAATATCATATTGCAAAAAGCAAGGACCCTTTTTCTACGGACCTTGCATATTTCGTAAAAAAAGATCTAGATATTCAACTAATGAACGATGCAGCTGAACTATTGTTGGGCAAAAAAGATTTTGAATGTTTTTCTAAATCCAATACAGATGTTTTTACCAATATCTGTGACCTAAGAGAAGCACAATGGAAGCTAGAAAATAATAAGCTTGTATTTACCATTACGGCAGATCGGTTTTTAAGAAATATGGTTAGGGCTATCGTTGGTACGCTAATTAATGTTGGATTGGGGAAATATTCACCTGACTATGTTAATACCATATTAAAAAGCAAGGATAGGACAATGGCAGGCGTTTCTGTTCCGGCAAAAGGACTATATTTGACCTCTATTGTTTACCCCAATACTATTTTAAAGAATGGATAAGGATTCTGGCAAAGCATTTGACACTCGTCTTTTTAAACGCTTACTAGCCTATACAAAACCGTACAAAATTACATTTTATGGCGTTGCATTGTCTGCCATATTATTGTCTGGTTTTGCTATTCTAACCCCTTTGATTGTAAAAAAAATTATTGATGAGGCCATTAAGGGCAGCAATAAAGAAATGCTATTGTATTTAACGGTTGCTATGTTGGTGGTTTTGCTTGGTCAGGTAATTTTTCAACTGGCGTTCAATTATTACGCTAACTGGTTAGGAGAATCTGTGATCAAAGATGTTAGGATAAGTCTTTTCAAGAAAATGCTTTCTTTTAAAATGACCTATTTTGATAATTCCTCATTGGGTGTTTTGGTAACTAGGGCTGTTGCAGATATGCAACGAATTGGAGAGATTTTTAGTCAAGGTTTTTTTGTCATTGTGGCCGATTTATTGAAAATGGTCGTTGCGGCAATGGTCATGTTGTTTATTAATTGGAAGTTATCATTAATCGTATTTGCGTTATTGCCAATTATAGTATATGCTACTAGATGGTTTCAAAAAGCGATGAAAGTAGCGTTTACCGAGGTAAGGGCAGAGGTTTCAAATTTAAATTCCTTTGTGCAGGAGCGAATTACAGGAATGAAAATCGTTCAACTTTTTACCAGAGAGAAAATTGAAAGCGCCAAGTTTAGGGAAATAAACGAAAAGCATAAAAAAGCTTGGTTGAAAACTGTATGGTATAATTCTATCTTTTTCCCTATTGCTGAAATTGTTTCTTCTTTAACGGTAGGGTTAATTGTTTGGTACGGTGGCTTACAGAATGTAGCGAATATTTCAACTGATATTGCAGGTACGTTATTTGCTTTTATTATGTTGATAGATTTGTTGTTTAGACCATTGCGCCAAATTGCGGACAAGTTCAACACCTTGCAAATGGGTATGGTTGCGGCTAATAGAGTTTTTAAAATTTTAGATACCGATAGTCACATACAAAATGTAGGTTCTTATGAGAAAGAAGTGGTAAGTGGTGATATTTCTTTTGAAAACGTTCATTTTGGATATTTGGAAGATGAAGAGGTGTTACATGGTATTTCCTTTGATGTTAAAGCAGGAGAAACAGTAGCTATTGTTGGTGCTACAGGAGCCGGAAAAAGTACGATCATTAATTTATTGAACAGATTTTACGAAATTAACTCAGGTTCAATTAAGGTTGATGGTGTTGATATTCAAGACTATAAATTATCTTCATTAAGATCCCATATTGCCGTAGTATTACAAGATGTGTTTCTTTTTGCCGATACCATTGCAAATAACATTTCTTTAAAGGATGAAAGTATATCTGTTGATGATATAGAAAAAGCGGCCAAGGCTATTGGGGTAGATGAATTTATTTCTAGCCTACCAGGTGGCTATCACTATAATGTGAAAGAGCGCGGTACCATGCTTTCTAGTGGTCAACGCCAGCTAATTGCTTTTTTACGTGCATATGTAAGTAATCCTAGTATCTTAATATTGGATGAAGCTACATCGTCCGTAGATACGTATTCTGAACAATTGATCCAATTGGCTACGGATAAGATTACCCAAGGGAGAACTTCTATCGTAATTGCACACAGATTAGCTACTATTAAAAAAGCGGATAAAATTATTGTAATGGATGCCGGTAACATAGTTGAGACAGGCACACATAAAGAACTTCTTAAAAAAGGTGGTTATTATAGTAATCTGTATGAGGCTCAGTTCTTAGCTGAGGAGGTTGCTTGATCAAGGAGTCATTTGCTGAAATGTGTCCGTGAAAAAAGCCAAATAAACTGATATTCCGATAATAAAAATCGTAAACACAACGCCTAATAAAACTAGAAATAATAATAGTTTTATTATGGTCTGTTTTATAGTAAGATTAAAGATTTTGAAAAATACCCAAGTAAAAAATAAAATTTGGAAAATCATATTTCCAAAAGAGACATAATACAACATTTTTGAACTCCAAATAGTCAACAGGTATAAGATGTTGATGAGAATAGACATTTGAGAGTATGCATAGATGTTGATTACAAAATGTTCGCTCAGATTAAATTGTTTTTTGTTGAAAAATACAAGTCTGGATATCAATGCTAGAAATGGAAGCATGGCTATATATACCAAACTTTGATATTTAAACAGATAAGTATTCCATTGTTTTTGAAAATCCTGACCCATTTTTTCTGCTTCGGTCATAGACTCTCCACTTTGATATAGAAAATCAAAGTCTAAAGCATTAGGGAAAAACTCAGTGCATACATATACAAATAATCCTCCAAAAGTAATGGCTATTGTAAAATAGCTAATAGGGTTTAAGTACTTCTTTCTAACACCGCTAATGTATCCTCCAATAACTTCATCAGGTTTAGTAAAAAGGTGCTTAAATGTTATAAGAAAGGTATTGTCAATGTTAAAAAATCGCTCGGTAGCATCATGCCATAAATTCTTTACTGTAAGTCTGTTTCTAATTACCTTAGCGCCACAATGGGGACAATAACTATAATTCGTTCTTAAGTTGTTCTGGCAGTTCTTACAATTCATTGCACCAAATCTTGCTTCAGCATATTAGTTAATTGGGTGATAGAATCATACAAAACAAATTCCCCGTTTTTAATATAGGAGATTAGTCCTGTTTCTTCACTGACCACTATACTTAGGGCGTCTGTTTTTTCGCTAATACCGACTGCAGCTCTGTGTCGTAACCCAAAACGAAGGGGGATGTTTCGCTCGTTTGACACTGGTAAAATTACTCTTGTTGCAACAATATAATTACCAACAATAACTGCGGCACCATCATGCAATGTGCTGTTTTTATAGAAGATACTTTCTAGAATGGGTTGGTTGATTTCAATATTCATACGATCTCCAGAACTTTTAATGAAATCTAAAGAGTTGCTACGTTCTATAACTAAGATGGCCCCGGTTTTGGTACTAGCCATTTTTTCACAAGCTTTAATTATAGCGTCTACATCGGTTTCTGTAGAAATCCCTTCTTGCTTTAAAAATTTAAAGTGTTTTACAAAGTTTCTTTTGTTGGCAAAATTGGTTGACCCAATCATTAGCAAGAACTTTCTGATCTCTTGTTGAAAAACAATGATCAAAGCAATTAATCCAACTTGCATAAATGCACCTACCATGCTACTGATCATTTGCATGTCTAACAACTCGGTCAATTTCCAAAATGCCCAAACAATGACAATTCCGATAAAAATATTAATAGCAACAGAGCCTCTTACCAGCTTATAAATGTAGTATAAGAGCACGGCAACAAAGATGATGTCTAAAACATCGGTAATCTTAAAATCAATAAAATTTAAAAAATCCAATCAGGTCCGTTTTAGTAAAATTAAGAAATCAGTATAAACTTAGGCATTTAATTGTTCATATAGTTTTGTGCACTCTACAGCTTCTTTAACATCATGCACCCTTAGAATTTTCGTTCCCTTTTGTAAGCACGCCATATGCAATGCTGTGGTGCCGTTTAAAGCTTGGTCCGCAGTTACGTCTAATGTCTTGTAAATCATTGATTTTCTGCTAATACCTGCTAGTAAAGGGTGTTCAATGATGCTCATTACTTCCATTTGTTTTAAAAGCTCAAAATTTTGTTCCAGGTTTTTTGCAAAACCAAATCCTGGATCAATAATAATATCTTTAACACCTAATGCTTTTGCGGCGGAAAGTCTTTCTGAAAAATAAAAAAGTACTTCCTTTAAAATATCCTTATAATCTGTTTGTTGCTGCATGTTTTTGGGTGTACCGCGCATGTGCATCATAATGTATGGTACATTTAGTTTGGCTACAGTGCTCAACATATTATTATCATGTAATCCCGCGGAAATGTCATTTACTATAGCGGCACCATTTTCAATGCATGCTTTAGCGACATTACTTCTAAAAGTGTCTATTGAAAGAATAACATCTGGAAATTTATTGATTATTAAACTTACAATTGGTGTAATTCGTTTTAATTCTGTGTCCTCACCAACCTCTTTGGCACCTGGTCTGCTACTGTAGGCTCCTACATCAATAAATGTTGCGCCTTCATTTAGCATTTTATCAACTTGGTTCAGTACACTTGCTTCATCCTTATATTTACCGCCATCAAAAAAAGAATCTGGGGTAACATTTAAAATGCCCATTATTTTGGGTCGTTCAAGAGAAATAAGTTTGCCGTTACAGTTTATGGTCATTATCATTAATTAAAAGGAATTTGTGGCATTTTCCAAGTTTAAACCATCTATCTTGATGGTTACAATTTTTTAAGCGAAATTTACACAAATTAGATAGAATTACATGCTAGATACGGCAAAGGAATACGATGAGGTAATTGAGATTTGTATTAATCTATACCAGAAAAAAATGTCAGATTACGGCAGTGCTTGGAGAATTTTAAGATTGCCTTCGCTTACGGATCAAATTTTTATAAAAGCGCAACGTATACGTAGTCTTCAAGAAAATGAAGTTCGTAAGGTCGATGAAGGTGAACGCTCAGAATTCATAGGTATCATTAATTACTCGGTAATGGCACTAATTCAGCTAGAATTAGGTGTAGCTGATCAGCCTGATCTTTCTACTGAAGAGGCTGTGGAGTTATATGCCAAGCATATTAAAATTACGAAAGAACTTATGTTGAACAAGAACCATGATTATGGAGAAGCTTGGAGAGATATGAGGGTAAGTTCACTTACAGATCTTATTTTACAGAAATTACTTCGCGTAAAACAAATAGAGGATAATAAAGGTAAAACATTGGTTAGTGAGGGTATAGATGCCAATTATCAAGATATGATCAATTATGCGGTCTTTGCATTAATACATTTAGGTTCAGAATCAGAAAAATAAAATTAAGAATGAAGTATTTAGTAGGTGTCGTTAGAATTTTTGTTGGAATACTTTTTATTATTAGCGGATTTATAAAACTGAACGATCCCGTTGGTTTTTCATTTAAACTAGAAGAGTATTTCAGCCAAGGTGTATTGGACCTTCCTTTTTTAACTCCGTTCGCATTGGCCATTTCTATACTTGTGGTAATCGTAGAGGTAATGGTTGGGGTAATGCTAATTCTAGGCTACAAACGTAAACTTACTGTGTGGACCTTATTGGCAATGATAATTTTCTTCACGTTCCTTACATTTTATTCTGCATATTTTAATAAAGTAACTGATTGCGGTTGCTTTGGCGACGCAATTAAATTGACACCTTGGGAGTCTTTTACAAAAGACGTGGTACTGTTGGTGTTGATTTTAATTATATATGTTGGTAGAAAATATATAACTCCTTTAGTGAATTCTAAGACCTTGATGTCTGTACTATACGTTTCTTTTATTGCTTGTGTAGGGTATGTGTATTATGTGTTGAACCATTTACCGGTTATTGATTTTAGACCCTATGAAATTGGCAAGAATATAGAGGAAGGTATGAACACTCCTGCAGATGCTCCAAAAGCGGTGTTTGAATATAAATGGAAGTTTAATGTCAATGGCAATGAGGAAATTTATATCACCAACGGAGATTACCCAACGGTAGACGGGGAATTTATAGATGTGGAAACTGAAGAAATTCAAGCAGGGTATGAGCCACCTGTTCATGATTTCACTATAGAGCAAAACGGAGAAGATTTTGCAGCATCATTATTGCAAGAGCCTAAATTGGTAATGGTCATAGCATACGATTTGCGTAAGTCCAATCTTGAGGTTTTCAAAGAAATAAAAGCTGTGACGGATAAGGCGTTAAAAGCGGGTTATAAAGTTATAGGTATGTCTGCTTCCGGTCCTGATCAAACAGATGCGTTGAAAAAAGAAAACAACCTGGCGTTTGATTTTTACTTTACAGATGAAACAACACTTAAAACTATTGTTAGATCTAACCCGGGAGTTTTAGTATTGGAGAAAGGAACCATAGTGCAAAAATTACATTACAATGATTTAGAAAATTTGATTTTCGAATAAATATAAACTGAAACTGAACAACTAGAAACAAAAATATGAGAGCAAAGATAGTAGCAGGTAACTGGAAAATGAACAAAAATTTGGCGGAAACAGAAACACTTTTGGCTGAGTTATCTGCAAAATTACCAGATACGAATGCAGAAGTAATGGTAGCACCAACCTATGTGAATTTAGCAAGCGCCGTGCGTACTTTAGAAAACTCTAAGATTGAGGTTATAGCGCAGAACATGCACTTTGCAGAAAGTGGAGCTTTTACAGGTGAGATATCTGCAGATATGTTATTGAATATTGGTGTTGATACCGCCATAATTGGCCACTCAGAAAGAAGAGCCTATTTTGCAGAAAGTGATGCAATACTCTCAAAAAAGGTAATAACAGCTTTACAAAAAGGCATTCGCGTAATGTTCTGTTTTGGTGAAGAGCTAGAAGATCGTAAATCAGGCAACCATTTTAAATTGGTAGAAAGCCAATTGAAAAACGTGCTTTTTAATTTAGAGCCATCTGCGTGGTCTAATATTGTTTTGGCTTATGAGCCAGTTTGGGCAATTGGTACAGGTGAAACGGCTTCTCCAGATCAAGCACAAGAAATGCACGCATTTATTCGTAAAACTATTTCTGAGGCATTTGATGCAACCATTGCAAATAATGTTACCATTCTTTATGGTGGTAGTGTAAAACCGGGTAATGCGGAAGAAATTTTCTCTAAACCAGATGTTGATGGTGGCTTAATAGGCGGGGCATCTTTGGTAGCAGATGATTTCATAGCGATTATAAATGCTATTTAAGTTTACTAAACTATAATGAGCGATATCGTATACATTGAATACCGTTTTACGGTAAAACCAAAAGAACCGGCTTCAGACATTCTCATTGCAGAATTGGGTGAAGCCGGTTTTGAAAGTTTTGTAGAGGAAGAGGATGATGTTTTGGCATATATTCAAAAAACAGATTGGTCTTCTGATATTTTGGATGACATTTATATTTTTGGAAATTCCAATTTTGAGATAACTTACCAGTATAAAGAGATTGCGCAAGAAAACTGGAACGCTACGTGGGAGCAAAACTTTCAGCCCATTATCGTAGATGATGTGTGCATGATCAGAGCACCTTTTCATGAGAAGATTCAGGTAGATTATGATATTGTAATTGAGCCAAAAATGAGTTTTGGAACCGGGCATCATGAAACTACACACATGATGTTACAGCATATTTTACAGTTAGATGTAGAGAATAAAACCGTTTTGGACATGGGTAGTGGTACAGGGGTTCTAGCCCTTTTGGCCGGTATGCGTGGCGCTACGAATATTGATGCAATAGATATTGATAATTGGTGCTATCTAAATGCTAAAGAAAACGTGGCACGAAATAATATGGATTTTATATCGGTTTATGAAGGTGATGTTACTTTGCTAAAGGATAAAAAGTATGATTTGATCATTGCGAACATCAATAGAAACATTTTGTTGGCCGATTTACCTAGCTATGCGAAATGTTTAAATAAAGGTGGTGTTTTATTATTAAGTGGTTTTTATACCGAAGATTTAGAAATGATTTCGCAAAAATGTACCGAATTAGAGTTAAAGTTTGAAAAAAACCTTGAACGAAATAATTGGGTTGCAGCAAAATATGTAAATTAGTTAGTATTAATTGAGATTCATATGAGCACAAAAGAAGAAATTTACGAAGAACTACTCCTTGAAGAAGAGACGGTTCAGCAAAATGAAATCGTTCTTTTTAATGATGAGGTGAATACATTTGATCATGTAATAAATACATTGATTTCAGTTTGCGAACATTCTCCTGAACAGGCGGAGCAATGTTCTTTAATTGTACATTACAAAGGAAAATGCACGGTTAAAACTGGAGAATATGAAGAACTTAAACCGCAATGTTCAAAATTACTACAAGCAGGACTTAGTGCAGAAATTACTTAAGTTTAGTTCGGTAAAATGAAAGTTTAAAATGAATAAACGTAAAAAGACCCCTTATTTCTATAAGGGGTCTTTTTATTGATTAATCTAAAAAATAAATAAAATATAAGTTTAGATCGAAATTATACCAATGGCACGCCATTCAATCTTTTTTCAATCTTCTTCTTTTTCTCGGTTAATCTTTTCATTACGTCCATTAAACTAGGATCCTTAGTTTCTTTATAAACTTCGTTGATGCTTAAGATAAGTGCTTTTGCCTCTCTTGATGCTTCTACTCGGTCACTAGTGGACATATTGCTCATTTTTCGACTCTCAAATTCCTGAGCTTTTTCAAGTAACTCCATGTGATGCTTTTTTTTCAAAGTTAACATAATATTCAAATTACGCAATTCTTTGTCGATTGTATATAGTTATGAGGCTATTAGATAATAGTATTTATGAACAATTTAACGAAAATGGTCAGTTTAACGTCTTTTTTTCAGGGTTGAAATGCAATTTTTATGACAGAAGAAAAATACCAACAGTTTATAATCACTTTTTAGTTGACGAAATATGAATAATTTGGGGTAATTAATTCAAAAATTAAGAATCAGTTAATAAGTTGTGCTTTAAAAAATCCTTATCTTATTTTTAAACGAAAATATTTGCTAAATCTTTAAAAAAAGATATATTTTTGTAATCGATTGCATTAAATTGAGTTATTTATAGATTTAGAGCATTCCAAGAAAGTATTCATTTAGAAATACGAGGTAATTAAGTGTATTGATCAACTTCTATTTTTGACAATGTAACTAAAAGTAAAACGTATAACATTGGTAGCTAGCAAGTCATTTATTAAGGAAGATTTTTTATTAGAAAATAAATTTTCACAAAGATTATTTCATGATTATGCTTCGCAAATGCCGATCATAGATTACCATTGTCATTTACCACCAATTGATATTGCCAATAACCGTCAATTTGAAAACTTGACTAAAATTTGGTTAGATGGGGATCATTATAAATGGCGTGCCATGCGAACTTTTGGTGTTGAAGAAAAATATATCACCGGTGATGCCTCGGCAAAAGAGAAATTTACCCAATGGGGCGGAACCGTTCCCTACACTTTAAGAAATCCGTTGTACCATTGGACTCACCTTGAGCTGCAACGTTATTTTGATATTGACATATTATTGAATGAGAATACAGCTAGTGAAATCTTTGATGAGGCTTCCTCAAAGCTGCAAACAACAGATTTCAGTTGTCATAATCTAATAACCAAAATGAATGTTGAGGTTATTTGTACAACAGAAGATCCAATTGATAGTTTAGATCATCATGTTAAAATTAAAAATAGCGGTTTTAATGTGAAAGTGTCCACTGCTTTTAGACCAGATAAAGCAATTGTAATATTTAATGAAAACTATCTGGAATATATTAATAAGTTATCTGAAGTAAGTAATGTGTCCATCGATTCCTATAAATCTTTGTGCGATGCGCTAAGCGTGCGTTTAGATTATTTTGAAGCTAATGGGTGTACCTTATCGGATCATGGCTTAAGCCATGTGCCTTTTAGAAATTTTACCGATACGGAAATAGAAGATATTTTTCAGAAAAGAAGGGCTAAAATACAGTTGACATTAGAAGAGTCTGAAAAATTTCAGACTTCTATATTGTTGTTTTTGTGTGAGCAATATCACTCCCGTGGATGGATTCAGCAATTTCATCTTGGAGCGTTACGGAATAATAATGCTAGAATGACTAGAATTCTTGGTCCTGATACTGGTTGGGATTCTATAGGCGACTATTCACAGGCAGAGACACTTTCAAAATTTTTAAATAGATTGGACTCTAAGGATAAGCTTACCAAAACCATTTTATATAACCTTAATCCAGCGGATAATGAAGTACTGGCCACTATGATCGGTAATTATAATGATGGTACCGTTAAGGGGAAAATGCAGTTTGGTTCTGGTTGGTGGTTTCTGGATCAAAAAGACGGAATGACCAAGCAGCTCAATGCATTATCCAATATGGGGCTAATTAGTTGTTTTATTGGTATGTTGACAGATTCCCGTAGTTTTCTTTCGTATCCCAGACATGAGTATTTCAGAAGAATTGTTTGTAATCTATTTGGTCAAGAAATGGAGAGGGGAGAGCTGCCTCAAGATTTTGATTTGGTAGGTAAAATCATTCAAGATATAAGTTATTATAATGCTAAAGAGTACTTCAAATTTTAAATATTAATAATCTGGTTCCTTTAAACCGTTTAAAACCATACAATGAAAAGTATACAATTGCTATCGCTACTAAGTTTGGTCATTACCTTTTTGGGTTGTGATATACAGAATGAAGCAAAGACGTTAAGGCTGGGGCATGGTTTAGATGTAAGCCATTCGGTACATAAGGCAATGGTTAAAATGGGTGAAGATCTCTTGGAGCGTTCCGGTGGTAAACTTAAACTTGAAATATACCCTAGTCAACAATTAGGAACGGAAAGAGAGTGTTTGGAGCTTTTGCAAATAGGTAGCTTAGATATGACAAAAGTTTCTGTAGGGGTATTGGAGAATTTTGCACCGAAAATGAAGGTATTGGGTCTTCCCTTTTTGTTTAGAGATCGTCAACATTCTTTCAGTGTACTTGATGGACCTATAGGCGAGCAATTATTGAACGAAGGGGAGCAATATTGGTTAAAAGGTTTGGGCTATTATGATGCCGGCAGTCGCAGTTTCTATACCATGAACAAGCCAATAGAAAAACCAGAAGATCTGGTGGGTGAAAAAATACGGGTAATGGAAAGTGCAACGGCAGTGAACATGGTCAAGGCTCTTGGGGGATCGCCAACTCCTATTTCTTGGGGTGAACTTTATACTTCTTTACAACAAGGTGTTGTTGATGGCGCCGAGAATAATCCTCCTAGTTTTTACCTGTCAAGGCATTATGAGGTTTGTAAGTACTACTCATTAGATGAGCATACGGTGCTGCCAGATGTTCTGTTAATTGGTACTTATGTATGGAATAAATTGAATGAGCAAGAGCAAAAATGGTTGAGTGCATCGGTAAAAGAATCTGTAAAATATCAGCGTGTTTTATGGGCAGAGGCAGAAGAGGAAGCTTTACGTGAAGTTCAAAAAGCTGGTGTTGAAATTATTCGACCAGATAAATCACTTTTTTCGGAAAAGGTAAAAGATATCTATGAAGGATATAAGGATGATCAGGATATATATCCGCTTATCAAACAAATTCAAGAAACAAAATAGTCTGCTATGCGAAATAAAATAGACGCCGTTTTAGGCAAAACCTTGGTGCTGATTATGTCGGTTATGGTAATTAACGTACTATGGCAAGTTTTTACAAGATATGTTACCGGTAACCCCAGTTCATTTACAGATGAGCTTGCTCGTTATTTAATGATATGGATCGGCGTTCTAGGTGCGGCATATGTGTCGGGTCGTAATCTTCATGTTGCCATTGATATTTTACCACTTAGGCAAAATGAGAAAACACAGAAAAAGTTAAAGATAATTGTAACCATTCTGGTAATACTATTTGTATTGTTCGCTTTTGTGATCGGAGGGTCTCGTTTGGTTTACATCTCATATGTACTGGGGCAACAATCACCTGCATTGCAAGTACCTCTGGCATTGGTTTATATCATAATTCCCATTAGCGGATTACTGATTATGTATTACAAAATTTCTGACCTTAAAAATATGAAATCATGATGGAGCATTTACCTATTCTAGTACTAGTGCTGAGCTTCATATGTTTGCTATCCATTGGTACGCCGGTAGCATGGAGTATCGCTATTTCTTCATTGTTGACCATGCTGGTAAGTATACCCGCAATGCCTGCATTTACAACGGTATCTCAACGGATGGCTACGGGGCTTGATAGTTTTGCCCTCTTGGCAATTCCGTTTTTTGTGCTTTCGGGCGAACTTATGAATAAAGGTGGTATAGCCCATAGGCTTATCGCCTTTGCCAAAACTTTAGTTGGTGCCTTTCCCGGTGGTTTAGCTTTAATAAATGTCATAGCCGCAATGTTAATGGGTGCTATTGCAGGGTCTGCTATGGCTTCTGCATCAGCAATGGGTAGTATACTTGGACCTGAAATGGAAAAAGAAGGCTATTCAAAAGAATTTGGCGCAGCGGTCAATATTACATCCGCTACAACTGGTTTAATAATTCCGCCTAGTAATGTGTTGATCGTTTATTCATTGGCAAGTGGGGGAGCATCTATAGCTGCCCTGTTCTTGGCTGGATACGTTCCGGGAATTATGACCGGGCTTTTTTTAATGATCGTGGCAGCTTTTTGGGCAAAAAAGAAAAAATATAAGGTAGGTAAACGTAGTAGTTTTAAACAAGTAGGTAAAACATTCATAGATGCTTTGCCAAGTCTTTTTATGCTTGTGGTAGTAATTGGCGGTATTGTAACGGGAATTTTTACCGCTACTGAAGCCTCCGCCATAGCCGTGCTGTACAGTTTAATTTTAGGTTTTATATATAAGGAAATTACCTTGCCTAAACTACCACAGATTTTATTGGATTCTTCTGCCACTACGGCTATTGTTATGTTATTGATAGGTTCATCTATGTGCATGTCATGGGCTTTGTCCTATGAAAATATTCCGCAAGATATCAGCTCTGGACTATTAAGCTTAAGTGAGAATAAAATTGTGATTCTTTTGATCATAAACTTACTATTGCTCTTTGTGGGAATTTTTATGGATATGACTCCCGCCGTTCTGATCTTTACACCGATATTTTTACCTGTGGTGACCAAGTTAGGACTTGATCCCGTTCACTTCGGTATTATTATGGTTTTGAACCTTTGTATAGGTTTATGTACACCGCCCGTAGGCTCGGTACTGTTCGTTGGAGTAGGTGTGGCTAAAACTACTATTGAAAAAGTGTTTAAACCATTATTGCCTTTGTTTATTGCAATGATCATTGCACTGTTCTTGGTCACTTATATTCCACAATTGAGCTTATGGTTACCAAGTTTATTTGATTTGTAGGATTAAAGAAGGTCTTATTGATTATGTGGGTATTGTTGAAGCTAAAAAGAATACTTCTAGAGAAATAGTCCAATAATCTTTATGTTTTGCTGGATGATTTTCTGACAATTAATTTTGCTGGCAGCACCACATTGTTCTGAACTTTTTCATTTGAATCATTTTCAATTTGTTCTAAAAAGACCTTTGCCGCCATTTTTCCCATTTCCAATGGTGACTGATCTACAGAGCTAATTGATGGTTCCATAAATTGCGTAAAGGGTTCGTTACTAAAACCTACAACGCTTAAATCTTCTGGTATTTTAATAGATTTACTTTGTAAGTATTTGACTGCACCTAACAATCCGTTGTCTGTAGATGAAAATATGGCATCTGGTGGTTCTGGTAAATTCATAAGTGTTTTTGCCGCATCTTTACCTGCCTCCATATTACTTTGCAAGGAAATTACATATTCCTTTCTAAAGGGTATGTTATGTTTTGCCAGTGCATCTTTATATCCCTTAAATCTATGTTGGTAAAGTTCAATACTTTGGTCAACGTCAAAGTGCGCAATTTTTTTACAGCCTTGTGTAATTAAATGCTCCGTTGCAACAAAACCACCTTGATAATCATCAATGGTAACAGTGCTTATTTCATTGAACCTTAAAACCCTATCAAATAGTATAAAAGGAGTACTTTTTTTAACGGTCTCCTTGAATTCATCTTTATTCTGCTCGGTAAAAGATGTAGATAATAATATACCATCTACCTGCGCATTTAACAGGTTCTGTATAATTTTCTTCTCCCGGTTTCTATCCTCATAGGTTTGCGATATAATTACATGAAAACCTTTTGGATATAGTTCATCTTCTATACCACGAATTACAGAGGCAAAGAAATTTTTATTGATGAAAGGTACTACGACCCCAACATTTTTACTTTTACCACTTTTAAGTGCTAATGCAAGCCTATTCTGTTTGTAGTTTAATTTGGTAGCGGTAGCTAGTACAAGATTGCGTGTTTTTTCGCTTATTTTAGGATTATTGTTCAAAGCCCTTGATACCGTTGCAGCGGTAATGTTCAATTCTTTTGCAATGTCGTAAATGGTAGCCTTTTTGCTCATAGAAAAATGTATGATAAATTTACGAAGATTGAATAACTTACCGTGCTCAAAAATGTCTTAAAATAGAAGGGTGTTTAAATTTTAAAACTAAAGCCTTTCTCTACTTTTTTATGATATTTATTTTGATCGAATTCAAATAGAAAAGCACCTTTTTTAGAGGAGCTCATATCTTTCTCTTTCAACTTTGTCAATAGATCCAATGAGTTGAATTTGTTAATGAAGTTTCGCTTATCCAGTTCGGTATCCAAAATAGCTTCGTAAAGCTTTTGGAGCTGTCGCATCGTAAATTTTTCTGGTAAAAGTTCAAACCCAATAGGCTTACAACTTATTCTATTTCTTAAAAGAGTCAATGCTTCTTTGACCATAATATTATGGTCAAAAATCAATGTAGGTATATCTTTTATGTCAAACCATTTAATCGGATTTTGCCTCAGTAATTCTTTACAATGGTGTTCTATATTTATAAGGGCAAAATAGGTTACCGAAATGGTTCTTTCTTTCGGATCACGGTCTATTTTAGAATAACAATGAACCTGTTCCATATATACATTATTCAAGCCTGTTAAGTTCTTTAATACACGGGCAGCTGCTTCTTCTAGGTTTTCTTGCATTTTAAGAAAACCACCAATAAGTGACCATTCTCCTTTAGCTGGTTTAAAGTCTCGTTCAACGAGCAAAATTTTTAATTCTTCTTGATAAAATCCAAAAATTATACAATCTATAGCAAGTAGTACTTTGTCCTCTTTGCGATAATTATTCAAAACCATTATTCATTTTTTGCGAACCTAAATTAATGAGTTTCAATTGAACTGAACCACGTTTTTGGTAGAAAAGGTCTATAGTTTTTTCTATAGTTGGCTATTAATAAATGTGTTAGTTGTTTTTTAAAGGCTTTAATTTGCCTTGCAAATGGTTTTTTATATCTAGATAATATTACGGGAGCAAGTGAAAAACGCAGGGAGAACTAATTTTGGAATAAAACCTGAAAATGTTAATCTGATGTTTGTATTTTTTTATTTAGAATCATTTAAAATTAGTTCGATTTAAAAAATAAAAACAAGTCTCCCTAATTATTGTAAGAAGTTCGTTTTCATTAATTTATGAATATTTGTCACATATTATTATGAAATTGATTAATATATCTAAGTATTTGGTGTTGATTATTGCTATTTTGACAATATATTTAGATTTCAACATGGAATATGTTAAGGGGATTTGGCAAAATGATAAAATTTCAATGAGGATTAAAAAAAGTAATTATGGTGTTACGGTAAATAAGGAGAAGGTAGAGTTATACAAACTGTATAATTTGAACGGAATTCAAGTAAGCATTATAACTTTTGGAGGAAGAATAACAGCTGTTGAAACTCCTGATAAAGATGGAAATATTAAGAATGTTGTTTTAGGTTTCAAAAACTTGGAGCAGTACGAAAAACCTAACCCATATTTTGGAGCTCTTGTTGGAAGATATGGAAATCGTATTGCAAAAGGGAAATTCATCTTAAACAATTACGAATATCAACTAGCAAAAAATAATGGTGAAAATAGTCTACATGGTGGTGTGGTAGGTTTTGATAAAGTGGTTTGGAAAGTTGAAGATATTCAGGAAAATAAAACCTCGGCTTCTTTAAAACTTAGTTACTATAGTAAAGATATGGAAGAGGGTTTTCCCGGTAATTTAAAAACAACGGTCACCTACACGCTTAATTCTGATAACAGTCTTGATGTTTTATACGAAGCAACTACAGATAAAACTACCATTGTAAACCTTACACAACATTCCTATTTTAATCTTTCGGGCGATTTCTCTCAACCTATAATTGATCATGTTGTGGATATCAATGCAGACAAGTTTGTGCCAGTGAATGCTTCGCTGATTCCTACAGGTGAGTTGGCAGCTGTGGATGGTACACCGTTCGATTTTAGAATACCAAAATTGGTGAGTGAAGCTATAAACATGAACAACAATCAAATTACTTTAGGTGGTGGTTTTGATCATTGCTGGGTGTTGAACAATTCTGATAAAAGGTATAGGCGTGTAGCAAAGGCATATCACCCAGAATCGGGCAGAGGTGTTGAAGTAATTACGGATCAACCAGGTATGCAATTTTATACAGGAAATTTTTTAGATGGTAAGCTACCAAGACCAAACGGGGGTTTTTACGCAAAAAGAAGTGGCTTTTGTTTTGAAACCCAACATTTTCCAGATGCACCAAATCAACCAAGTTTTCCTTCTGTAGTACTAACTCCGGAAGAAAAATACCTGACAAAAACCACCTTCAAATTCACAGTTAAATAAACCATACCATGCAACAGTTAGACCATTTAGATTGGATCAGTATTTCACTCTACTTTTTATTACTTGTAGGTGTAGCCATATGGGTAATCAGAAAAAAAGAAGATAATACGGAAGATTACTTTTTAGCCGGCAGAAACGTTGGCTGGTTTGTAGTAGGTGCTTCAATATTCGCATCAAACATTGGCTCAGAACATGTCGTCGGTTTAGCTGGCACGGGAGCAAGTAATAAATTGCCCTTGCTTATTTATGAGATACATGCCTGGGTTGTATTAATGCTGGGTTGGGTGTTTTTACCATTTTATGCTAGGAGTGGCGTGTTTACTATGCCAGAATTTTTAGAGAAACGTTTTGATGCTAGATCTAGATGGGTATTATCTGTTTTCTCTATTGTTGCATATGTGCTAACAAAAATATCGGTGACCATTTATGCAGGTGGTGTGGTAGTTTCTGCATTATTGGGTATAGATTTTTGGACGGGAGCCATAGCTACGGTCATATTAACAGGACTTTATACTGTTTTGGGCGGTATGCGGGCAGTGGTATATACAGAAACGTTACAGGCAATTTTATTAGTGGTTGGCGCTGCTGTATTAACGTTCATTGGGTTAGATAAAGTTGGTGGATGGGGAAGTATGGTAGAAACCTTGGGACCAGAATATTTTAATATGTGGAGACCGGCGACCGATCCGGATTTTCCTTGGCCTTCATTGTTCATTACAAGTACTATAGTCGGTATATGGTATTGGTGTACAGACCAATATATTGTACAGCGCACATTAACGGCAAAGAACATAAAAGAAGGAAGGAGAGGTACCATATTTGGAGCATTGTTAAAATTATTACCTGTTTTTTTGTTTTTGATACCAGGAGTTATTGCATTGACGTTGAAAATGCGAGGAGAATTACATTGGGAGAGTGCAGATGAAGCATTTCCGGTGTTAATGAGTAATTTGTTGCCATCAGGCCTTAGAGGTCTTGTGGCCGCAGGGTTATTGGCAGCTTTAATGAGTTCTTTGGCTTCGGTATTTAATTCATGTTCTACCTTGTTTACAGTTGATGTATATAAGAAATTACGTCCTAATACACCAGAGAAAAAACTGGTGAGAACAGGACAAATAGCTACTGTTTTTGTGGTGATTATAGGTATTATTTGGATTCCGATAATGGCAAATATTTCAGGAGTGTTATATGAATACTTACAAAGTGTACAATCTTATATTGCACCACCCATTACTGCTGTGTTCTTATTGGGGATTTTTTATAAGCGAATTAATGCTACGGGAGCTTTTGCAACCCTTATCATGGGGATTCTAGTAGCCTTTTTTAGAATTGCGTTAGAGTTGCTTAAAGATAATTTTGATTCCGATGGGATATTATATTATCTGGGGGATATGAATTTCTTGACTTTTGGTGCTTGGTTCTTTTTATTCTGTTTAATCTTTTTGGTAGTAGTTAGTTTATTAACGAAATCGCCTGATAAAGAGCAAATAGTCAACCTAACATTTGGTACTATAACCGAGGAAGAAAAGAATAAAAATAAGAATAGCTATAATTGGATCGATATTGCCGTTTCTATTTCTATTGTATTGATCGTAATAGGTATTATGGTGTTCTTCAACGGAAAATAACAACTTGGTTTACTAGTATAGAAAGTGGCCCCTATTTTAGGTGGCACTTTTTTTTAAAAAATAGATGTGCATTATAAATAATTGCAATAGAGATAAAGAATTGATTTTTAGAAAATTAATTTTAAAGCACTAAAAAAAATACACATGCAAAAACCAAATAAAAGACTCGTAGGACAAACCTGTATCATCACCGGTTCTAGTGATGGTATTGGTGAAGCGGTTGCCAAAGCAATGGGAATGGAAGGAGCCAATATTGTTGTTAATTATCATAGTAGTAAAGTGGAAGCTGAAGAGGTTGCACATTGGATCAGTGAAAATTCTGAATGTGGTGATGCCATTGTGGTTAAATGTGATGTTAGCAAGGAGGATGAGGTGCAGAGTATGTTTAAAAAAACGATATCAAAATTTGGTACTGTTGATGTATGTGTAGCCAATGCTGGTTTACAATTAGATCACCCATTGCATGAAATGCCATTATCTGATTGGCAGCGAGTGATAGATGTAAACCTTACCGGTCAATTTCTTTGCGCAAAAGAGGCTATAATAGAATTTAAGAGAAGGGGAATGCGACCTGATATTTCCAATTCATTGGGGAAATTAATTCATATGAGTTCTGTACATGAAGTAATACCATGGGCCGGTCATGCTAATTATGCAGCAAGTAAAGGTGGTTTGGTCATGCTAATGCAAACTATTTGTCAGGAATACGGACCGGATAAGATACGTTGTAACTCCATTGCACCCGGTGCTATTAAAACAGATATCAATAAGGACGTATGGAGTACCCAAGAAGGTAGAGATGGCATGTTAAAATTAATACCTTATAAGCAAATTGGAGTGCCCGATGATATAGGAAGTGTAGCAAGCTGGTTGGCATCAGATGAATCTGAATATATAAACGGAACTACCATTTTCGTCGATGGGGGTATGACCTGTTATCCAGGTTTTACAGCTAATGGGTAACATATAGATCAAAAAGCCAAGTACATTTCCTTGGCTTTTTGATTTAATTGATATGAGATTTTTTTAATTATTCCCAATTGGGCATGTATCCATTGGTAAATAAAATTTCATTATCTAAAATATCAATAACATCTAACTGTTTACGAACAATGCTTTTCTCTGAAATTCCGTCGTTGGAAGTATATGTGAAAATAACATAACCACCATTTGGTGCATATTTGGCATCTAGGTTATTGAACCCTGTTGGTTTTTGTGTATCTAATTCTGTGGACGTACTTGTTGTTAAGTCATACTCAAAAATTCTTGAATCTAGCTGACGGTATTGTGCATTTTCCGTATTTGAAACATCTCTTGTGTATAAAATCTTATTTCCATCCAAAGAATAATCAACTCCGCCTAGGGCACCTGTAATTCCTGTTAATATGGTTTGGGTGCCAAGACCGGAATTAGGGTTTACGATTCTCAACTGCGCATTGTACCCATCAGAATTGTTAAGTTTTAATACAATTTGTTCATTTGCCGGATTGGTAGCGACTTCTGTAATAAATTCTTCGTTTAGAGCTTCATACACCATTCTATTTCCAGATCCATCAATGTTAATGGTATATAATCTATTGAAATTGGAATAATAAATTGACCCGCCATTATTGTGCCATGCGTACTCCATTTCATCTTGTCTAAATCCGGCAATCGGTATTTCTTGCGTTAATTGTTTTTGGTTGGTTCCATCTAAATTCATGGTAAACAAGTGAGATTCACCACCAGTAGTTCTAATAAATGCAACTTTTTCCGCTAATCTATTAGCTTTGGGTCTATATGAGTTTAAATTGTCAGTTGTTAATTGAATTTCATTCTGATTAATATCTTGATCGTTAACACCTACTGGCTCGCCGCCTGAAAATATTACATTATTTCCGTTTATGTTTCTTACAAATAGAAACCTATTAGATTCAACACCTTCTAACTGAAAGTTGCTGATTTTACTTTGTACTGGTGTTGTAATATTATCACTTGCGGTCACCTGCCAAAAATAAGTAGCACCGATCGCCAAATTCTCAACAACTAAAGTGGTGTCTGTAACGGTACTGTAAATTTGAGTTTCACCTGTACTTCCGTTTCGTAGTTCTAGGGTATAGTTGATATCATCATTATCATTACTTGCCGAAGACCATATAAATTCAACAGGATCAGGAACTTTTATTTGATGATCTGCCGGGTAATACAACTCAGGTACTAAGGGTTGTAAATTTGATGATGATGTACTATCCATTTCAAAAATTATGGTTGTTGACTTGTCAATAAATATGCTGGCTGCTTCAAAAGAGGTTTCAAAATTATCCTTTTCAGCTTGTACTGAATAGTCGCCAACTAATATGTCTTCAATCTTAAAATTTCCTTCACTATCAGTAAATACAGTGGTAGAAGCTGGGTTGGTAGTAATTTTTACATTTTCAAGTGGTGCGTTAACACCATTGGTAACCACTTTGCCATCTAGTGATCCAAATGTTTGGTCCCCTAAAGTGTCTTCTTCACATGACAAAAACAATAATGAGAAGCAAAGTGCTGTATAATAGTATATGTTCTTAAAATGAGTCATCAGTTGCGCAATTTGATTGTTAAAGTTTTTTTCCAATTCTAAATTCCATTCCTATGCTAAAATTGTAATAGAAATCATCACGTTTTCCATTAACAATGTCATCAATGGTATCACTAGTGGTATGATTGTTTTCAGCACTAATAAAAAAGGAAACCTTTGGGTTTATGTTGTATTTGAGGGCAAGACCATATTGTAAGTTAATTCCTGAACTGTCTTCAGTAAGATTTGGATCTGGTGATCTTATATCAAAAATACCACCAGCACCAGCATAGATGTATGGTGTTAATTTGTCTAGTGGAAGAAAAGTGTAACCCAAGGTTACATTCCCGCTCATATATTCTTTATAAAAATCTTGACCGCCCCTAAAATAAAAGTAGTCGCCCTTTAGACCAATGTCCAATTTTGGAGATAAGTAATGACTGTATTGAAAGCCACCCCCAAAACCAAATGATTTATTGGTAAAATCTCCGTTGAATATTGGAGCATTCCCTTTTACGTTAATTCCAGATTTTAATACTTCGTTTGCTTGCGTACGATTATATAAAAGTGTTGATTCTTCTTCCTGCTTTCTTAAATTGTATGTTGAAACTAAAGAATCATTTTTAACCGTTCCTTCTGCAGTGCTCCAAAGATTATCTTCTACGCCCTCTATAATTAAGGATTCCACGGCGTTTTCAATAGCATTTTGTATAGCTAATTGAATAGGTTCATTTTTGGTGATTCCGGTTTCAACTTCCAATAAACGTTGAAATTTTACATACTTAAAAAGGCTAGCGTCAATAGCTTGGGATAGTATGGTTTTAGATACATAAACTGTTTTTAGTATTTTACCGTTAGAGGTAGATACTGCCCTTAAGTAAATTGTAATTCTGTCTTGTCTGTATTGAGTAGATCCACCAACACCAAAGTAGCGGGCTCCATATCCACCGGTGATGATATTGGTGTCATAAGAAATTATGCCACCTTCTAATAAAATACCGGCATATAGTAATGGAGGTAAATTGGGTTTGTTGCTTTGATCACCTGTATATTCTTGCCTGGTAGACCTAATGATATTTCGTTCGTTCAAGAGGTTTGAGAGGTTTTCCCTTTCAATAGGTGTAAACCATTTAGAATCTTCCAATGCTTTTATAAGCATTGTGGTAGCTCCTTGTGGTACTGCTGTACTAAAGGTACTCGCGTTTTCTACACTTTTATATTGGCCAGTTTGATCTTTAAAATTATAAACACCTACAACTATTGGTTCATTGGGTAAGGGCAGATTTTTTAATGAAGCAGATTCTGTTGTGGTCTCTCCAATTCTTGAGGTACTTGGTGCAACCGGTTGGTTGTAATATGCTCCACAACTGCTTAAAAGAGTAAGTGAAGCTATGATATAGAATTTTCGCATTAATGTCATGAAAGTTTGGTTAATTGGGTACGATAATTTGTGTTTGCTCACCGGTAGAAGTATCTAAAATGTTAATAACAAGACCTTCGCCAGATTCAAATACTTCAAGTAATAAACTGCCCACATTGAAAGTTCCGGGTTCAAGTCCATCACCAAGTTCAGAATCGAATACGGAACGGGTAAGTTGGCTGAGTAGTTGTCTATTTAGACTCTCTTGAAAATCTTCTAACTCAGAACTGTCATTATTAAAATTGTTATCGGCTGTAAAGGAATTTTGGGCATTTGCCGAACTCAGTAACCACTGATAATTAAAGGTTTCTCCTCCAAAATTGGGATTTTTGGGAGTATATACAAATTGTTGTGAATAGCAACACCCTGCTACACCTAAAAATAGTATTATAAATATGGTATTCTTCATAATTAATATTGGATTGTATTCTGCATAATGGCTTTATTTTGCTGAAAATAGTAATTGACCCTTGCTATGGATTGATCTACCATTTCTTTGATATATGAACTTCGTGGGTTTAAAAAGAATTGAACGACCAAGTCATCTCCTGCAAAAATTTGAATCTGCGTATTACCCCCAATGGCCAGTACCTCATCAACTTTTACTATTTTATTGCCCTTTATGTTATTAGTGTTATATGCTAAATAGAACATTTGGTAAAAATCTCTGCCAGGTTTAGTTTTGGTATTCTCGAATACTAAACCGGTAAGTAAATCAATATCTTGCGCTTGTTGACTTTCTTGTTGCTCGGTGGATTTTTCCTTACCAATTACCTTGGGCTTCATTTCATCTTCTCCTTCAAAACCATTGATTACCATACGGTCTTTGCCTATAACTTTTTCATCTTCATAAATTAAAATAAAGATAATTGTGCGATCACCCTGACTAAGGTCTAGACTTGCAGTACTAATGTTTTTTTGTTCTCCAGGTTCAATAACAAAGTATTGTTCGTCTTCAAATTGGGTTATTGATGAGTTTAATTTTTTGTTTTTGGTGATTAAGGCTTTATAACTCAAACTCTTCTTTAAGGTTGTTTTATTATAAGCGGAAAAGGTGATGTTTGTTAGTACATTTTCATTGGTAATAGTTATTTGTGCTTCCACCTCCCTGTTAAACTGAGCTAGTAGTAAAAACGGTAGAGCAATAAATGCTACTGTGAAAATGAGGGATTTTTTATTCAATGCTATAGTTAGTTTTTAATAATGTCCTTAATGGTCAATAGTTTTTGTTGCTGTGCTACTTGAATTTTCATAGAGTTGAAAACGGTTAAAACAACCCTGGTTTGGTCTTTTCCTTCAAAATTTAAGGTTGTAGTAGATAGTGTTTTTATTTCATTAGGTTTAATAGTAAAAGTTCCGCTTTGACTGTTATTACTTTTGCTTCCTGTATTACTTATTTTTTGAACATTTAAAGAGTAGTTCAAGTTTTGAATTTCTGAAGTGTTGTTATGGCAAACCCCACTAATTGAAACCAAATTATTCTGTTGTGTTCTAAGTTTTATGTCAGTGGTTATATTGTCATTTTCTTGGGCGGTACCAAAATTCAATGAAAATAATAGCAGAGATAAAACGTATAATTTTTGGGGCATTGTTGGTTAAGATTTTAGTTTACATTTCTGATGATTAAACTTTGTGAACCATTATCCATTGTGATTCTCATTTTATCGACTATGCTATTGCTTCCTTCAATAACCAGATTTTGACCATTGCCGTTTTGTTCAATAGTTCTTTCTAAAAGTTGTTTGTTATTAAAGGTATTGTATTCTATAAGTGTGTTATTGTTCCCCATCTGAGTTACAGAATAATCTATTATCTCAGCTTTTAGTTTTAAATCAATATTGTTGTTATTACCAAATTGATTTAACTGAACATCACTTACTGTCGATTGCGTGGATATTTCAGAGTAATTGTTGTTACCAATTTGCTGAATGAAAATTCCAGAATTTGAAATTTTATGATTAGACGAAGTCATGGCTTCAATAGATTGCTCTGAAAAGTAATCTAAATATTGACTATTGTTTACTATGAGTTGTAAGTCGTTAGATCTGTTTTTAATAATGCCTTGAGCGTGACTTAAATTAAAAAAGGAAAATATTAAAATTATAGGCAATGATTGACGAATTTTCATATGCAAATATGTTTTAAAACAGCTACGAAACTTAATAACTTGTTTCGTAGCTATTCTTTTAACAAACTATTTGGTGAGATTAATTTCCTTGTGTTATATTAGAAATATTCCCCATACCAGTTTGGTTAATATTACTTATTTGACCCATTCCTGTTTGAGTTACATTAGCTCTATGAGCACCTGTACCTCTTTGAATGATTTCACTTAAGTGACCCATTCCTGTTTGAGTTACATTTGCTACACTAGCATTTGCTATACCTCCTGATGTATCTTGATCAATAGTACTTGTACTTGCAGATCCTCTTTGAGTTACATTGGCTCTATCATACTCACCACTCTGAATTACCAAACTGCTGTGATCTTGTCCATATTGATTTACATTTGCCCTATTTTCTAATCCAGAAACTTGAACAACATAACTAGTTTGAGTCATTCCTCTTTGGGTAATATTTGCTCTATCGTTCCCAAAAGACTCTTGAGAAATATCACTTAAGTGATCACTTCCCACCTGATCAACATTGGCATATGCATCAAATCTTGTTTGTTCAATTGTACTGGTATTGGTACTACCAATTTGACTGACGAATGCAGTATTGCTATCAGGTGTGGAATCAGCGAATGTTCCTGTTGCAGTTTGATTTATCTCGGAACTGTTAGATGTCCCATCTTGGAAAGATTCTGCAACATTATTTATCGCTGTACCTGTTGTGGTTATGTAAGAAAGATTTTCATTACCTCGTTGGTCAATGTCAGCTCTATTGTTATCTCCCTCGGTTAAAATAAAACCTTCGTTAAGATTACCATTTTGATCAATATTTGCTCTGTTACTATTGCCAGAAATTTCTACAGCATTAGGGTCACCAGACCATATATGCCCAGAATTTGGACCATTATTGTTATCTGTTCCTCTCTGATTTACATTAACGATGTTTTCATCACCTGCTATATCTAAAGTTGCATTGTTAGTTGTACCTCTTTGATTAACATTTGTACGATTTGAAGTGGCACTTAAACCAGCTACTTCAGTTACTTGATTGTTAGATGTACCATTTTGAAGAACTTTGGTATTATTCAAATCACCATAAACTCTAACTACACTTCTTTGATCTTGCCCTCGTTGCTCAACATTGGAGTTGTTGTCGGCCCCATTTTGACTAACATTACTGTTGTTGTTCTGAGCCATTACAAATGACCCCATTGCTAGTGCCATGGCACTTAAGACTACTTTTTTCATAAAATTTGATTTTAATATTAATTATTGGTTAAACTCTTTGTGGGTATTTCTAACTAGTAGAAATAAGAATTAAACAAAAACTAATAAAGCAAGGGGGGTATGCCTTTTTAGATGAAACTAAAAGTCATTAGGTAATTTTAAAAGTACGGGGGGAAAGCTTTACGGGGGATAAACTCGTGCAATAAAAAATAATTAACTAATTATTTTAAATTTCAGTTGCTTATCAATTCTGATAGCAAGTTTATTGGTTTCAACGATTATTTGTTAAAATAATCGATAAAACGCAAGATTAACAGATAAACAACATTTGTATTGATTTTTTGTTGAAATCATAAAATTTAGACTTAAAATTGGATAATAAATTAAAGTTATTATAATTTTAAATAATTGTCAAATTGTTAAAACTGTCGTCAACGTACTTAAAACAAAAAAACCACCCAGTATGGGTGGTTTTCAATTTTCTCAAGAAAGAAATATTATTTCATCAATGGCTTGTAATCAAATTTTTGCCCACCTACAGATGCATCTGCCATTAAACCGGCCTTTGGTAAAGCAAAAACGGCAACACCATCTCTGTATTTTGCATTTACAGCAACACCAGATTTAAGTGCAACTGCAGAAGCTTCAGCAGAAAACTCAAAGTCTCCTTCTTTAAACTCGGCTAAATCTTCAGCGGTTTCAAAAAAGATTACTTCCGTAATTGCTTGTCCGCCTGCTTGTAGACCTACACTTAATTTTTTTAGGTCGGCCATACCAACTTTTTCGCCATTTTCATATACGACACCATTCCCCGATGCTCCACCAATTATGAAACCTCCTTTTCCAACGTTAGGAAAAACTACATATCCTGCAGAGTTATTAAAGAACTGGTCTAAGCCAACATCCATTGTCATTAATTTTTCCTTTGCATTTTCGGCATCTTTAATTACTTTTTTGTCCTTACTGCTTTGTGCATTTACTCCAACGGCTACAAATAAAATAGCTGCTAATGTTATAGATTTTAAAATTTTCATCTGTTCTAGTTTTATAAATTAATTAGAATTGTTTCTATACCACAAAGTTAATTTGAAAGGCAGGTATTGTTTGTTGTTATCCACATAAATATTGATTCAAATGCATGTTAAATATTTGTGAATCAGTTAATTATAAGTTAAAAATTGAGATTTTATTTATTTTGAAGTAGCTAAATGATTTGTGCACAGCATTTTAAATGCTTTCAATATTTCTTAAATATTTGTTAATTTAAAGTTTTGGTTTTATATTCATGACATATTAAAAGGAGATAATAATGGAAAAGCAAGAATATTTTTTTGATTCTAAAATGATAGCTAACCTTTTAATAGCTCTGGCATTACTTTTATCAGCTGCTTATTACATAAGTAATGCTAAGGAAATTGAAGAAGAGGTAAATACAGTAATTGTATCCTCTCTTAAAGATGTTAGTAATAGCTTGGCTGAACAAGAGACAACTAGAAAATAATTGTAATTTCTGACCATTACCAAAGCTACAGGTGAATAATCTGTAGCTTTTTTTATTGCCTATTTTTTGCCAATTATGACATTTGCAACCAGCGCAGCTATAATCATAAGTATTCCTATAAGGCTCCAAATAGAATAAATATCTCCAAACCAAAATATGCCAACCATAATAGTGAAGATAACTTCAATATATTTTAATGGTGCCACTAAATTTGTTTGTGCAATTTGAAATGCTTTGGTCATGAAAACTTGTCCAAAGAATCCAAAAATCCCTAAACTTAATAATAAAAGCCAGTCTATTCCTGTTGGGGTAATCCAATTGTTTATACTTAACAACCCGCCTATTACGGTACCTGTAAACATAAAGTAATTTACAATGACCATTGGGTGGTCATTGTTTCCAATTTTTCTAATAAGTACATAAACCAGACCACTAAATACGGACGCTGCCAAAACCAAAAGTAAACCTGTTGAATTAATAGTGTTGTCAAAACCTTTAAGGACTAAAACTCCGCCAAAAGCAAAAAGAAATAACAACCACTGAATAGGTTTTAGTTTCTCTTTAAGTAATAATACTGCAAAAATAGCGGCATAAATAGGTGCAAGATATCTTAACGATACTGCTGTGCCAACAGGTAAATATTGTAAAGACATAAAAAACAAGCTCATAGCGGTTAATCCCGCAAGAGCTCTAAATATCATGAACCTACGATTGTTACCCAATATTGGGATTTTCTTGATTATTATGTATGATGTTCCTAAAATTAAAGAGCCAATGGTTCTGAAGAATACAATTTCAAAGGTGGGAAAATGGCTTAGGTATTTTACGAACGAGTTCATTAAACTAAATGAAAACGTACTAATGATCATAAACAAAATGGCCTTCTTCACAGTTCAAAATTATCAGTACAAAGGTAAATGCCTGTATTTGAAATCTTCTAGTTAAACGCTGATAATTACATTTCTAATTAAAGTTTTATCACTTTGATAATATAACATACTTGAAAGAAGTTGTTCTATAGAATTAGAGTAGTTTCTTCATTAAACTAAGAATAAAACCGATCATTTCTTGACATTTTAATGTCCTTCAAATTAATTAAGGGAAGTTTTAATTTTAAAGGTCTTGAAATTTGACAGAATTATTTTATGGTAATTGTTATAATAGCCACAATGGTAGGGAAGTTTTTGATAATTCCCTTAACTTGGCGGTAGAATGCAGATACATTGTAGCTAGTACTGATGAATAATAAAAACTTAATTTCAATTATACAAATACAGATAAAATGAACGAATTATTATCCTTAAAAGATAAAAATTATGCACTTTCAGGTGGAACAGGAACCTTAGGTGGATCCATTGCTCAATATTTAGTTGAAAATGGTGCTAAAGTTTTATTGTTAGGAAGATCAGAAGATAAATTAAAGGATAAGCAGAACGAGCTGAATGCGCTGGTACCAAATAGTACATTCGTTTTTAAGGTCGATGTCATGGACGAGTCTGAACTTGTTAAGCTGAAAAATAAAATAAAAGCTGATTTTAAACATCTTGACGGACTAGTAAACCTAGCTGGCGGTAATATTCCGGGAGCAACCTTAAAGCCAGACCAAACAATTAGGGATATTTCTATGGGTGATACTAGAAAGGTTGTCGATATCAATTTATTCGGTACGGTTATACCAACTGTAATTTTAAGTGAATTAATGGTAGAGCAGCGCTATGGCTCAATTGTTAATATTTCTTCAATGGCTGCAAAACAAACTATTTCTAGAGTTCTTGGGTATTCAATGGCCAAGAGTGCAGTGGATATTTTCACCAAATGGATGGCCAATGAACTGGCTTCCAAACATGGAGATAAAATTAGGGTAAACGCCGTTGCGCCAGGGTTTTTTATAGGCAATCAAAATAGACGTCTATTGACCAATGAGGACGGTTCTTTTACCGAAAGAGGTAACAGTATTATTAAAAATACTCCAATGGGTAGATTTGGCGATGCGTCTGAGTTAAATGGTATGGTTCATTACTTGCTTAGTGATGCATCTAGTTTTGTAACCGGTAGTATTTTTGATGTGGATGGTGGCTTTACTTCCTTTTCTGGAGTGTAAATGCAATTTTTAAAGTTTGGCTATTCTTGTAATCGATTACCTAATTTACCATTAATTTTCATGCGCTTAATTTTTTATAGTTTACTTGTTTTCTTCTGTCTTTTAATCTCTTGTAATTCAGGTTATGATGAAACAGAAGTGTCTTTAGATTCATATGTTGTAGAGGACGGTTTCAACTTAAAGGTTTTGGCGGCAGAACCACTTCTCAAAGCTCCTGTTGCCATAGATTTTGATGCTAAAGGTAGAATTTGGGTAGCGCAAATGCCTGGGTATATGAACGATCTTCAAGGGTCTGGTGAAGAGGAACCTTCCGGCAGTATTGTTATTCTTGAAGACTTGGATAAAGACGGTGTCGCAGATCATTCTAAAATATTTATGGATAGTTTGGTAATGCCTCGGGCCTTGGCGCACGTTTATGGTGGTTTACTGTATGTAGAACCTCCATATTTATGGTTTGTGGATATTGAAAATGATAAGCCGGTAAACAAAGTTATGGTTGATTCAATTTATGCGGTTGAAGGCAACCCGGAACATCAGCCAAACGGATTGGAACTGAATATTGATAATTGGATATATAATGCAAAGTCCAATTTTAGATATCGAAGAATTGATGGTGTTTGGAAAAAAGAACCCACTACCTTTAGAGGGCAATGGGGCATTACCCACGATAATTTTGGCCGACTTTACTATAATGATAATTCTAGAATTTTATTGGGAGATTATGTGTTGCCAAATACGCTGATAGATAACCCATATTATACACCTAAAGCTAGCGTAGATAAACTATTGACCAATGATCAAAGGGTGTATCCTGCTTTTGCGGGGTCTGTAAATAGAGGGTATGCAAAGGGAGTTTTGAATGCAGATAGCTTACTCGTCAATGCTACGGCAGCTTGTAGTCCATTGGTTTATAGAGGAGGGAGCTTTACTCAATCTTATTCCGAGAATGTTTTCGTATGTATTCCTGAAGGGAATTTGATAAAGCGTTTGCGTTTAAACTTTATGGGAGATGCTACCAAAGCAGAACAAGTTTGGCAGAATAAGGAATTTATAACCTCTTTAGATGAAGGGTTTAGACCGGTAAGCTTAAAGAACGGTCCCAATGGTAGCATGTATGTGGTAGATATGCATAGAGGTATGATTGGGCATCATGCATATATGAGTCCGTATCTACGGGATAAAGCAAAGGCTAAAGAGTTGGATACCATTGTTAACTTCGGAAGGATTTTTAAGGTATCTCATAATAATGCAACTAGTAATAGTTTAACGGATTTTGATTCCTTAAATGCTAGTGAATTGGTCTCTTTGCTACAAAGTGATAATGGATGGATTCGTGATCGTGCCCAGCATTTTTTAATCTTTAAGGAGCTGAAAACGGTTATTGACGATGTTAAAGACCTTGCATTGAACAAAAAGAATCCTTTAGGTCAACTACATGCACTTTACGTTTTGGAAGGCTGGAATGCCTTGTCCTTCGATTTTCTTGTAAGTGTTATTGAAGAAAGTAATAGTGATGTAGCTTCTCATGCTTTGGTGATTTCAAAGGATTTTATTTCAGAAAAGGCAATTGAACAGGCAAGTCATATTTTTAAGAGTGCTTTAGATAGGAATGAATTAGGTTTAGATGCATACCTAGCCAATGTTCTAGGTCACTGGGTTAAAATTAATAATCATCGATTTCAGCCTTTGTTGACCAAAATCTTAAAGCGAAGGGAGATGAATACCACTGTAATAGATGCTGCAATCAGTGGGTTGGAAAAGGTAGATACCGTTTTATATAATGATTCGGTCATAAAGAACAACCTCAAAAACACCCCTTTCCTCAGTAAACTTGAAAATGCCATTACCAATAGAAAATCTGATAAGAAGAATGATATCTATACACTTGAAGTAGTACGTGAAGATACGCGTACTAGTGGATCTAAAATGTTTTTTCAAATTTGCGCCTCGTGTCACGGTGCAGATGGTAAAGGTATAGATGGTTTGGCACCACCACTTATGGGATCTGAGCATGTTAAGAATACAGAGCGTTTGGCATTGATTATATTACACGGGCTGGAAGGTCCTGTTCATGTAAATGGAGAACGTTATGATATAAATTTGGCAATGCCCGGACTTATTAGAAATGAATCTATAAGCGATCAAGATATTGCCAATATTATATCATATGTAACCAATGCTTTTTCTGATCGATCCAGAAGTTTAAGCAACAAGCGAATTAGTGAGTTGCGAAACGTAAAATCCTCTACGGGGATGGAGTTTACCGAACCGGAATTACAAGCTTTAGATAAAAAATAGAACTATTTTAAGCTTTTTCTAATTCCCATTTCCAAACCTCTTAATTCCGCTAAACCTCTAAGTCTACCAATGCCAGAATACCCCGGATTGGTTTTCTTTCTAAGGTCGTCTAACATTTTATGGCCGTGATCGGGGCGTAAGGGCATTCTAGTGTCATTACGACCAGCGGCTTTTCTTTTATTTTGCTCATTGATCAACGCTTTCATTACCGAGTACATATCAACATCACCTTCTAAATGATTCGCTTCATGAAAATTACCATCGGCATCGCGCTGTGTACTACGTAAATGAATAAAGTGAATTCGGTCTCCTAAACGGTCTACCATGCCCGGTAAATCATTGTCTGGTCTCACACCAAAAGATCCTGTACAAAATGTTAATCCGTTATTAGGGCTGTCTACGGCTTTATAAAGATCAACGATATCTTGTTCCGTACTTACCACTCGTGGTAAACCTAAGATAGGAAAAGGCGGGTCGTCTGGATGAATACACATACGAATACCCGATGCTTCGGCTACCGGAATAATTTCAGATAAAAAATCAAATAGATTTTTTTTCAATTCTTTAGGCCCTATGGCATCATAGGTTGCTAAAATTTCATTGAATTCTTTTAATGTGTACCCTTCTTCAGCGCCAGGTAAACCGGCTATTATGTTACTGATAAGCTTTTTTTTGTCCGCTTCTGAAAGCGTTTGAAAATAGGCTTTGGCAGCATTTTTTTGTGTCTCGGTATAGGTGTTTTCCGCTCCGGGTCTTTTTAACAGATATAATTCAAAGGCAGCAAAGGCATTAGCTTCAAACCGAAGCGCGGTAGAGCCATCTGCCACTTCGTAATCTAAATTGGTACGTGTCCAATCTAAAACGGGCATAAAATTGTAGCAAACCGTATCTATGCCACATTGTCCAAGATTGGTAATAGTTTGTTTGTAGTTGTCGTAATAAGTTATATAATCTCCTCTTTGAGTCTTTATTTGCTCATGAATTGGAACACTTTCTACGACCGACCACGTTAAGCCGGCAGCTTCAATAGTGTTTTTTCGCTTCATTATTTCATCTACGGACCATATAACTCCGTTGGGAATATGGTGTAATGCGCTAACAATTCCTGTTGCACCTGCTTGTTTTATATCTGATAACGATACTGGATCATTTGGTCCGTACCAACGCCATGTTTGTTCCATTCTTTTAAATAAGTTTCTAAGATAATATATTAGAATTACACATCTTTTATTTCCCAACCTGGCTCATAGGTTCTAGACCATAATTTCATGGCTTCTCTATTAAAAATACGACCTGTAGCTTCATCAACTTCAAATGAATCATCTATTCTAGTAGCTATGTTTGCATAATGTGTTAGCATTTGGCTAATAGCACCCTCATCTATAGGAGAGGTTAATTCGGCTTTTCCCCTAATGGCATCAAAGAAGTTGACAGTGTGTAAAGTTGACATATCGCCACCACCACCTAGTGCAGTACCTGCTTCTTCACCGGAAGAAAGGTTTTCTTTAATGAAATTTCCTTTTTGGTCAAATAACTTATAACCGCCGCGATCAATATATGCAGTACCTTCTGAACCTGAAACTATGGTGCCTCTACCATATTTATTGCCAAATTTATGATATCCGGTTCTACTATTTCCATCCCACTTAATAGTTTTGTTTCCAGCGAATTTAAAAGTTGCTTCCATTGTGTCATACATTTCCCATCCATCATCTTTATAATGATACTTGCCAGCATCTACAGATACGTGTTCCGGATAGGTAACACCCAATGCCCACCTTGCAATGTCAAGTTCATGGGTGGCATTGTTGCCCATTTCTGCGGTACCATAATCCCATCCGTACCAATGCCAATTATAATCCCAAGTGTTGTCCGTGTACGCTCTTCTTGGAGCCGGTCCTTGAAAAAGTTCCCAATCTAAACCTTCTGGCGGGTTTGCCTTGGTTTGGTGGGGTACACGACCTCTTGCACTAATATAGAATGCGGTTGCCTTATAAACATCACCAATAACGCCGTTGTGTATATCTCTTATAATTTCTTGAGATTCTAGGGCAGATCTTTGCTGGTTGCCCATTTGCACTACTTTATCAAATTTCTTTTGATAGGCAACCACCAACTCACCTTCGCGCGGGTTATGGCTACAAGGTTTTTCTAAATAAACGTGTTTGCCGGCCTGCATTGCCATACAGGCACCTGGTGCATGCCAATGATCTGGCGTGGACATAAATATGGCATCAACATTTTTATCGTCCAATATTTTTCTGATGTCGTTCTCCAATTTTGGTTTGCTGCTAATTTTAGAGGCTACTTCTGTGGCAGCTTTGTCTCGCTGACTTTTCATTACATCACATAAATAGGTAAGCTCAACATTATTTTTTTTGTGTGCTATAGCAGGTATATAGGCACCATACCTTCTACCTAAACCTTGAATAGCTACATGAATTCTATCGTTTGCACCTATTATTTTAGAATAGCTCTTTGCTGTCATCGCATTTGCGGTACCACTGGCTATCGTAGCCCCAACTGCACCCAAAGCTGTTTTCTTAATAAAATTTCTTCTGTTTGAACTCATCGTATTTATTCTTTTGTATTATTTATAGCTCGGATTTTTACATTTTTGAACGATACTAAATCTCCATGGTCCTGTAGTAGTATTTGACCCTTATCCAATTCCCCGAAATTGGGCCACTTGGCATATTTACTTTCAGAAACCAATTTTCTATATGCATCACTTTTTCTTTCATATTCAAGAACTTTGGTCCCGTTTAGCCAATGTTCTACATGGTTGTCTTTAGATATGATATAGGCTGTATTCCATTCACCTATAGGTTTAATGGGTTTGTTTACATCTGCTTGAATTAAATCGTAAAGAGAGCTAACAGTTCTGCTGCCTTCATGGTTTCCTTTTTTTGCATCGGGGTGAAGGTTGTCATCCAATATTTGATATTCCAGGCCAATAGAAGAGCCTTCACCTTTATTGATCTCAGTGTCAACATAATATTTAATGCCACTGTTGGCTCCTGGGGTTAATTTAAAATCAACTTTCAATTCAAAATCTCCATAAAGTTCTTTGGTTACAATATCACCACCTGCGGCAGACTCTTCCCCACCAGAAGAAAGTACGCTTAGAACGCCATCTTCAATTTTCCATCCTTTTTCAGGGAATTCCTCTAACTTGGCACCTCTCCAACCATCAGTGGTTTTTCCGTCCCAGAGAAGTTTCCAGCCGTCTTTCTTTTCATCTATGGTCAGTTGATTTTTGGTAATAATAGGAGTTAAAGGAGAATTTCTTGAGTATTTAGAAACACTATCGGTTATAATTCTTACATTTTTCCAAATAATATCTGTTCCTGCTTTTTGATCTCTATTAATGCTATGCACCTGTAGGCATATAAAACCTTTTGCGGTTTTATCATCTATAAGATATGCGGCAGGTACGTCATTTACCCAAGTTTTAATCGTATCACCTATAGCTTCAATTCTATAATGGTTCCAGTCGTTTTGCTTAAAAGCTTTTTGTGCAGCTGGATTATTGGTCATAGGGTTTAACCAACCACGCCTTGATTCATCATAAATACCACCGCTCCAGGCTCTTTCAGAAGGGTCTATTTCAACTTGATATCCATGTACCCTTCCATCTCTATATGTTGGTATACTATTACTTCTAATTTGAATTCCCGAATTCATGGTAGAATCTACCTTATAGTCTAATTCTAATATGAAATCGCTATACATTTCATCGGTAGTTAAAAATGTGTTAGGAGTGTTGTGGGTTGTGGTTCCTACTATGGCACCTTCTTTAACGGCATAGGTTGCATCTCCTCCTAATTTATGCCATCCTTTTAAAGTTTCTCCATCAAAAAGATCCACCCACGGTGCATCGTCTTTAGGAGTTTCGGCGCAACTAATTAGAAATGTAGCTGTTGTCGCAAGTAATAATTTGGTTTTTAATAAGTGATTTTTCATTTTTGGTATAATTGTGCGATTTAATGCGAAATATATATTATGTAATCGATATCATAAATTAAAAATATTGTTTTTTGCATCAATTATTAAATAATTAACAATTTAATTTATGTATATTTTAGAAATTAATAGTGGGCGGATTTCTTTTAAGGTTTAGAAATTTTGATTTCAGATAAATGATGGATTCATGATGCGTATGCATAGTTTAGGTTTAACCCTTTATAAACTTTAAAATTGAGAAAAAACAATTATTGTAAACAGTTGTACTTTTCATTAAGTGGATATCGCTATTTAATTATTCTTATCTTAATTGTAAGTGTTACTTCTTGCAAAGAAATACCTCACAAAAAAGAAGGTATACTACGTATATCGGCAGATTCTCTTCTGCAAATTCGATATCAGAAATTTTTAGATTATGCCGTAGATTCCATTTCCATCCCAAGAAGTTATGACCCTAAAACCAAAAAGGTTTTCAAAGTGGCTTCAAAAGACTGGACAAGTGGGTTCTACCCAGGTAATCTCTGGCAATTGTATAAATTAACCGGTAAGACAGCCTTTAAATCCAAGGCAATGGAGTCAACGGATTATATTGAACAAGAAAAATATAATGATGGTACCCATGATATGGGGTTTAAAATGTATTGTAGTTTTGGAGAAGGTTTTGAAGTAACAAAAAATGACCATTATAAATCTGTTTTAATACAAAGTGCAACTACTTTGAGCACTAGGTTTAATAAAAAAGTAGGAAGTATACGTTCATGGGATTTTAATAAGGATATTTGGGAGTATCCCGTCATTATTGATAATATGATGAACCTAGAATTGTTGTTTGAGGCTACTAAAATATCGGGTGATAGCACATTTCATAAAATTGCTGTGCAGCATGCCAATACCACTTTAAAAAATCATTTTAGGGAAGACAATAGCAGTTTTCACGTTGTAGTCTATGATACCGTTACCGGTAGGGTTAAAGATAAAGTTACGCACCAAGGTTTTAATGATAATTCTTCATGGGCTAGGGGGCAGGCGTGGGGTATCTATGGCTTTACAATGTGCTATAGATATACAGGCAATCTGGTTTATTTAGAGTTGGCAAGGAAATCGGCGGAATTCTATTTAAAACATAGTAATTTACCGGAGGACGGAATTCCGTTTTGGGATTTTAATGATCCAAGTATACCAAATACTATTAAGGATGTTTCCGCTGCAACCATTGTAGCTTCTGCATTGGTAGAATTAGGAAATTTTACTAATGAAAAAGCTTATTTGGAATATTCAAAAAAGGTGTTGAAAACTTTAAAAAGTGAAGCATATCTTTTGCCATCTGAAATAGAAGCTCCTTTTATCTTAAAACATAGTACGGGCAATTGGCCTAAAAATGATGAGATAGATGTGTCTATCAACTACGCAGATTACTACTTTTTAGAATTGATGCTTAGGATTAAGAACAAAAAATAAAAAAGCTCCATGAGAATGGAGCTTTTTGTAGTGACCTCGACAGGATTCAAACCTGTAACCTTCTGAGCCGTAATCAGATGCGCTATTCAGTTGCGCCACGAGGCCGTTATTTGTTTCCCTTAACGGGGTGCAAATATATTTCTTTTTACATTTACCACAAAATTAAGAAGAGAATATTAAATGGATTTTAAAAGCTTTATAAGAGATGTACCTAATTTTCCAAAAGACGGAATCATTTTTAAGGACATAACTCCGCTGTTGCAGAGCCCGGAAATGCTCAATAAAACTACTGAGGCATTGGTACAACTGGTAAACGGTCAAAAGATTGACAAGGTAGTAGGGATGGAGAGTAGAGGGTTTATTTTTGGTCCATTGCTAGCAAGTAGATTAAATGCAGGATTTGTGCCAATTCGTAAACCAGGGAAATTACCTTCTACAACCTTGAGTGAAACTTATGATTTAGAATATGGTACGGATACTCTGGAAATTCATACGGATAGTATACAGAAAGGTGATATGGTATTGATTCATGATGATGTTCTTGCAACAGGTGGTACGGCAAGTGCTGCATGCAAATTGGTAGAAAAACTTGGAGGTACTATTGTACAGTGTAATTTCTTGATAGAGATAACCTTTCTTGAAGGTATTTCTAAAATAGAGGACTATGAGGCAAAATCTTTACTTAAATATTAATCTAGTGCTTTGGTGGTAATAAAATAGCGCCAACCAATGATTGCCATCTGTAACTTACTGGCCTTAGATAAATCTAGTCGTTGTTTACTATAAGATGGTAGCAATGCTTTATTAAGTTTGGCAATAAATTTATAGAACTTATTTTTCAAGGTTTCTGTTTTATGCTAAAATACATAATTATGCTACAAGGTAGAAAACTCACTTGTGCTTACATCTTAACTTACAGGTTATAAGAATACCATATTTATAATTAAGCTGAAAATAAAGATGATTATAAGTTTAATTAAGGCTATCATGATTTTGATTATTTAGTTGGTTATTGAATGTTCAACCAAGATATTATAGTCTATTTCCCTAAACAAGAATTTGATCTTAATTTAATACAATTGACTATGTATTTATAAGTTAAATGATGGATGTTGTTTTAAATTTAAATAATATGTCTACATGATATATTTAAATTGTTAACATATAGTGTTATTTAATTTATAATTGTAATAAATAAAGGGGCGGTTTTAATCGAAAGATTATTTTGTAGACGAAAAAGTAGATGAAAATTCAAATTTTGAATACTTTCATTATGTGTCAAAAAAAATCCGAAGTAAATAGTTCTTCGGATTTTAGATTTTAATTAGAGACGCATTCGCAGATTTTACTTTTTCAGTGTAATTTCAACAACTCCGTTTTTTCCATCTTCACCATATTTCTCTTGAGCACTTAGCCCTTTAATAACATTCATTGAAGCAATTTTACTCGGGTCTAAATTTGATACGTCTTTCGACTCCCATTTTTTTCCGTCAACAAAAAATAATGGTTCTTTGTTATCATTGCCAGATATGAACTTGAAGCCATTATCGGTTTCTTCAGAGACTTTTAAATCATATTCGCCAGATGAAGATGTGGAAATTGAAATTTGCTGATTATTATTACTGTTACTAGTTTTCTTAGCTGAAGTAACCTTATGGGCTACATCTACATGACTAATAAATATGCTGTTTTTATCGGTATCTATAATGATATGAATTTTATCAATAGTGTCATTATCAGATGCTGAATTAAATCGACTACTGACTTCACCTTTGCTTTTGTTTCCACCATTTATCTCTATAGATATATTTTGAATCTCTGAATTTTTATTTCTTACCGTGGTAAAAGAAAAATCAAAGCCTTCTTTGATCAAGTCGTTTTTGATTTTTACCAGCTGATTATCCGTAGTATTCTTGTCTATAAGTATTTCTATAGTATTGTCAGAAATATTTTTTTCATTGGTGGTATACACCTCTTTGGTATTAAAACTGATGAGAAATAATGCAAGCATAGGTAGAATGAATAAACTTTTAATTGCATTTACTTTTTTTGATTTTTGTTGATTGATCATGACTATTCGCTTTTTGATTAATGAATTAAAAAATGGATTTATGATTGATAAATTTTGCTGACCAACAGCCTGTTTCAACAGTATGTATTGGTAATCTTTTTTATTGAGCTTTATTTCAGTGTTGTCGGTATCGGCTAGAAATTCTAAGTTTTGTTTTATTGCAATTCTATAATACCATGCAAAAGGATTAAACCATTGCAGTGCTAAGAAAATCTCCATGAATATTACATCATATGAATGTTTTTGTTGAGCATGGACCACTTCATGCGAAATAATGCTTTTAAGTTCGCTTTTATCGTGTAAACTAGGATTGTAAACAATAGCATTAAAGAAGGAAAAAAGGAGTTACATTATCTGTTGTGACAATATGGCTAATGCTATCAATATGCTTCTTATTTCCGTTTTGTATTAACTTTCTAAGCTTATAAATTTGAAGTAGGAATTTCGTTAAAAATAAGCTGGCTCCTATACCATAAATTGCTAGGGCAATATTAAATGGGGAGTTGCCAATAAAATTGTTTTGTTCATTTGGCAAGATGATGTTGTTTGTGGCCTCACTTATGTGTTGTACGGGTAGGGTAATGGTATTTATAATATAGATTAATGGAAAGAATACAGAAGTAAACAAACCTAACAGCAGAAAAGATCTATTGAATGTATAAAAGGTTTCCCTGCTTAACAAAAATTGATAGCAAAGAAAAAATAGACCAAGTACTAATCCGGACTTTAGCAAATAGTAACAAAAAGCTTCCATCTATTTTCCATTTTCAATAAGGTTGATAATTTCTTTTAATTCGTCTACCGATATTTTTTCTTCTTTGGCAAAGAAAGAAACAATGTTCTTGTAAGAATTGTCAAAATATTCAACCATGTCTTCATTTACATATGCCTTGTAGTAGGCTTCTTTGGTTATGATAGGATGGTATTGATGTGTTTTTCCATAGGCAGTAAATCCTACGAATTTCTTTTCTTCCAGGTTTCTTACAATAGTAGAGAGGGTATTGTAATGTGGCTTATTTTCCGTTATTTCTTGCATAATTTCCTTGACAAACGCTTTTTTTAAGCGCCAAAGAATTTTCATGATCTCTTCTTCCTTATTTGTAAGTTTTTCCATTGCCTATCTTTTGATAGATCCAAATTAAACTATTTTTTTAGTTATACAACTATAAAAATAGTTATTTAACGAAATTTTTAGTTTTCAATTGATGTCAATTATCATATGTCCAAAAAAATGTTCTATCTATATTTGTTAAAATTCTTTACATGCAAGATTTCTTATTTATTGTTGCCGGACTAGTTTTGTTGATAGCTGGAGGTAATTGGTTGCTGAAGGCGGCGGTAGATCTATCGTTAAAATTAAAAATTCCGAAAATAGTAATAGGTATGACGGTTGTGTCTTTCGCAACCTCTGCACCTGAGCTAATTGTAAGTATTAATGCAGCTTTAGATGGTTTTCCTGATTTGGCCTTAGGTAATGTTGTGGGATCTAATATCGCAAATTTAGGTTTGGTACTTGCAATTACTATTTTATTAGGACCTATAGATGTTAGCAAAAGCTTTTATACTACAGATTGGCCGGTAATGATGTTGGCTTCCTTACTATTCTTTTTCTTTATCTATTTTGATGGAGTTCTTCAGCAATACGAAGGGGTGGTCATGGTAATTTTCCTATTTGTATTCTTGGTGTATTTATTACGATTTCAAAAACCTGCTGTTATCGATGCGGAAGATGAGCCAGATGTAATGTTACCAACCTATAAGACAGCCTTGTTCTTAGGATTAGGTGGTGGGGCACTTTGGGGCGGTTCTGAGCTGCTAATCAGTGGAGCAGTAGGTATGGCTACAGCATTTGGAGTTAGTGAACGTGTAATAGCAATTACGATAGTTTCTGTAGGTACAAGTATACCTGAGTTAGCGGCATCGATCATAGCTATTATCAAAAAAGAAAAAGCAATTTCCTTAGGGAATTTAATAGGTTCCAATATTTTTAACCTCTTGGCCGTGTTAGGTATTACTTCTATAATTACGCCTATTTCCGTTATGGATCAAGGATTGTTGACCAATGACATTTTTTGGTTGTTGGGTATTTCCTTTCTTGTCCTTCCTTTGGTTTTTATTCCTAAAGGATTGAGATTGGGTTGGCGAGATGGAGTAGTACTTTTAGGCGTATATCTTGCTTTTGTCTATTTTACCATAGGATAGTTTCTAACTCGGAGAAAGCAAAAAAAAACGCCCTGAACATGTTCAGGGCATTTTTAATATATAATCTACAATTAATTTGGTATTAAACCTTAGCTGATTTTACCGTTTTAACGATAACACCTGCAATTTTATATGGATCACCATTAGATGCCGGTCTTCTATCTTCTAACCATCCTTTCCATCCGCTTTCTACCGTTGCGATAGGAATACGTATAGAAGCTCCTCTATCAGAAATACCGAAGCTGAAATCTGTAATAGCAGCAGTTTCGTGTAAACCTGTTAAACGTTGATCGTTAAACTCACCATATACAGAGATATGTTCTTTAACTACTGGTCTAAATGCCTCACATATTTTTTCGTAAGTTGCCTGGTCTCCACAAGTTCTTAACGTAGTGTTAGAGAAGTTTGCGTGCATACCAGAACCGTTCCAGTCCATATCTTTACCTAATGGTTTTGGGTGATATTCAATATAGTATCCGTAAGACTCTGTAAGTCTGTCCAATAAGTAACGTGCTACCCATAATTCATCACCGGCTAATTTTGCACCTTTAGCGAACAATTGAAACTCCCATTGACCACAAGCAACTTCTTGGTTAATACCTTCAAAGTTAAGACCAGCAGCAATACAAAGATCTGCGTGCTCCTCTACAATATGTCTGCCGTGCGTGTTTTTACCACCAACTGAACAGTAGTACATTCCCTGTGGAGCTGGGTAACCACCTCTTGGGAAACCTAAAGGTAATTCAGTAGCAGTATCCATGATGAAATATTCTTGCTCAAATCCGAACCAGAAATCATTATCGTCATCATCAATAGTAGCTCTACCATTAGAAACGTGAGGCGTACCATCTGCATTAAGTACTTCTGTCATTACCAAGTATCCGTCCTTTCTTGCTGGATCAGGGTAGATTGCAACTGGTTTAAGCAAACAGTCAGAAGAACCACCTTCGGCCTGGCGCGTTGAACTTCCATCAAAAGACCACATTGGGCAATCTTCTAATTTACCACCAAAGTCATTAACCACTTTGGTCTTGCTTCTCATGTTTTGGGTTGGAAAATATCCATCTAACCAGATGTATTCTAATTTTGTTTTGCTCATAATGTGCTCGTTATAATTTAAAATAAGTTACAAACAAAAATATGTTTTTTATCAATCTGTATGAATTTTTAAGGGGGTAAATCTGTAAAAATTAAATTTATTTCTATCCACCCCTAATTTTTGTCGGGTATTTTATCATATTTATATTTATAGAACGTAATTTTGTGAAATTAATAATGAATTTAGGTATGATGTCCTCAAGATTTACAGCAATAAAAGAAAGTCAAAATAGAAATGCCATCGCTATTCAGGAAAATGGAAGAAGGTCTGACTTGTTCGGTATCAATGTGTTCAATGAAAAAAAGATGTTGCAATACCTAACCAAAGATGCTTTTGAAGGATTGAAAGGTGCTATGGATTCTGGTTCTAAGATCGACCGAAAAATTGCAGATCAGGTCGCAGAGGCCATAAAGGGTTGGGCAATTTCAATGGGAGCTACTCATTATACCCACTGGTTTCAGCCTTTAACCGGTTCAACTGCAGAGAAACATGATGCCTTCTTTGATCTTATGCCAGATGGTACGGCTTTAGAGAAGTTTGGTGGTGGTCAATTGGTGCAGCAAGAACCAGATGCATCTAGTTTTCCAAGTGGGGGCATTAGAAATACTTTTGAGGCTAGGGGCTACACGGCTTGGGACCCATCTTCACCCGCATTCATATATGGTACTACTTTATGTATACCTACAATATTTGTTTCTTATACGGGTGAAGCTTTAGATAATAAAGCTCCATTGTTAAGAGCATTGGGTGCAGTGGATGAAGCGGCAACCGCAGTGGCTAAATATTTTGATAAAACCGTTACCAAGGTCAACGCAACTTTAGGTTGGGAGCAAGAATATTTTTTGATCGATAAAGCTCTTGCCCATTCTAGACCGGATATTATGATGACCGGTCGTACTTTGGTGGGCGAAACTCCTGCAAAAGGACAACAATTAGATGATCATTATTTTGGGGTTATACCTAGTCGTGTGCTGAGTTTTATGAGTGATTTGGAAAAAGAATGTACAAAATTGGGTATACCTGTAAAGACCAGGCACAATGAAGTTGCCCCAAATCAGTTTGAACTGGCTCCTGTTTTTGAAGAAGCAAACTTGGCAATTGACCATAATCTTCTATTGATGGATGTGATGGATAAGATTGCGGATAAACATCATTTTAAAGTGCTGTTCCATGAAAAGCCATTTGCTGGGATCAATGGGTCGGGTAAGCATAACAACTGGTCTCTACAGACCAATACCGGGGTAAATCTTCTTAGTCCTGGTTCTACACCAATGAAGAACTTACAGTTTTTGACCTTTTTTATTAACACCATTAAAGCGGTAGATACTTATGAAGAACTTTTGCGTTCTTCAATAGCTTCGGCAAGTAATGATCATAGGCTGGGGGCAAACGAAGCTCCACCAGCAATATTTTCAATTTTTGTAGGTACTCAATTAAGTAATGTTTTAGATGAGCTTGAAGGGGTATCCAAAGGAAAATTGTCTCCAGAGGAAAAAACAGAGCTTAAGCTGAACGTAGTAGGTAAAATTCCAGAAATATTGATGGATAATACCGATCGAAACAGAACTTCACCTTTTGCATTTACAGGTAATAAATTTGAAATGCGTGGCGTTGGTTCCAAGACCAATTGTGCCAAGCCAATGACCATTTTAAATACCATTGTTGCAAAGCAATTAAAAGATTTTAAGAAAGAGGTAGATGCACTGGTAGACAAGAAAAATCTTAAAAAAGACGAAGCTGTTTTTAATGTACTACGTGAATATATAAAAACATCCAAACGAATTCGTTTTGACGGTGATGGCTATAGTGTTGAATGGGAAAACGAAGCTAAACGAAGAAAATTAAGTAACAATAAAAATACTCCCGAAGCTCTAGAGGTCTTGACATCAAAAGACAGTATTGCACTTTTTGAATCTATGGATGTAATGAGTGAGGTTGAAGTGGGCGCCCGCCAAGAAGTGGATCTGGAGAATTATATTATGCACCTACAGATAGAGGGTAGGGTGTATAATGAATTGGTTTACGGGTATATTTTACCGTCAGCATTGGAATATCAAAATAAGCTGATTAAAAATGTGTCTGGACTTAAGGAAATTTATGGAGCGGCACATAAAAAATTCACTGAAGGGCAATTGACCATGATAGAAGAAATTGCAGAGCATGTAGTAAGCATTAAGAAAATGGTTGATGCCATGGCAGATGCAAGAAAGAAGGCAAATGCTCTAAAAGACACAAAAAAGAAGGCAAAGTCATATTGCTTTGATGTAAAACCATATTTTTCTGAAATTAGATCACATAGTGATAAGTTGGAAAAATTAATGGACAATACCTTATGGCCATTGACCAAGTATAGGGAATTGTTGTTCATTGAATAAGCCTAGTCTTTAATTATTAAAAAAAATGGGGAATTATTAAGCTGAACTAAGGTTGCAGTTTTAATGATTCCCTTATTTTTGTTTCAAATTTTAGTTATGTCAACACCTAGCAATGAAAGATATCAGCAACGGGGCGTGTCAGCTTCTAAAGAAGACGTGCACAATGCTATAAAGAATATTGATAAAGGTCTTTTTCCTAAGGCTTTCTGTAAAATAGTTCCTGATTATTTGACAGGAGACAAAGAGTATTGCTTGATCATGCATGCAGATGGGGCGGGTACAAAGTCGTCGTTGGCATATATGTACTGGAAAGAAACGGGAGATATTTCCGTTTGGAAAGGTATTGCGCAAGATGCCTTGATCATGAACATAGATGATTTAATCTGTGTTGGGGCTACTGACAATATTATGCTTTCATCTACTATTGGCAGAAATAAAAATAAGATTCCGGGTGAGGTGCTTTCAGCTATAATCAATGGAACGGAAGAGTTGATAAACGACTTGGGTGAGTTTGGTATCACTATTCATTCTACCGGTGGTGAAACTGCCGATGTTGGGGATTTGGTAAGAACAATTATTGTAGATTCTACGGTTACTGCTAGATTGAAAAGAAGTGAGGTGATCGATAATGCCAATATTAAGGCAGGCGATGTTATTGTAGGTCTAGAATCTTTTGGTCAAGCAACATACGAGAAAGAGTATAATGGCGGTATGGGAAGTAACGGACTCACCTCTGCACGCCATGATGTGTTCTCTAATTATTTGGCAGAAAAATTCCCTGAGAGCTTTGACGCTGAGGTGCCAGAAGATTTGGTGTATTCAGGAAAGGTGAAATTAACGGATGATGTTGAGAATTCTCCAATTAATGCCGGTAAATTAGTGTTGTCACCAACAAGGACATATGCACCGATCGTAAAAAAAATACTTTCTACATATAGCCCTGAGCAAATTCATGGTATGATTCATTGTAGCGGTGGGGCACAGACCAAAATTCTTCATTTTGTAGATGAGCTTCATATTATCAAGGATAACTTATTTGAAGTGCCACCTCTTTTTCAATTAATTCAAGAACAGTCTGGTACAGATTGGAAAGAGATGTATAAGGTTTTCAATTGTGGTCATAGATTAGAGATTTATCTTCCTGAAGATATCGCAGGTGATATTATTGAAATGTCGAAGAGTTTTGGCGTAAATGCTAAAATTATAGGTAAGGTAGAGGCATCGGATTCTAAAAAATTAACAATTTCCAGTAAGTACGGCACCTTTGTGTATTAGAACATACGATTAATGTAAATAAATCGTTCTTTTTGTATAAACCTATCTTGCTATGGAAAGAAAAGAATTTTTACGAACTCTGGGTGCGGGTGCTGCATTTGCAATAACGTTTCCTTGCTTGGGCAGTTGTTCCAAGGACAATGAAGTTGAAGGAGATATTGTTACGCCACCAACCAATGTAGATTTCACTATTGATCTTACTTCTTCTGAGGCTGCTAAATTGGCAAATAATGGCGGATTTATTTTAAAAAATCTTGTTGTTGTAGTTAGAAATCTTGAAGGTGAATTTGTTGCCGCTACGCAAATCTGCAGTCATGAGCAATATGATCAGGTAAGATTTGTAAATCAAGAAGGTGGTATTTTTTACTGTGATGTGCACGGATCAAAGTTTTCTCAGACCGGTACTCCTTTAAATGAAATTCCTAACAGTACTTCAAGAGCCTTAAAAATATACAATACTTCACTTGAAGGTGATATTTTACGAGTTTTTGAGTAATGATCAAACTATAATTCTAAAACCAACAACACCAACCTAACTTATTATTCTTTGATGATAAAATTGACCCCCAACTAGAGAAAGTAAGTGAAGTATATCAGTGCCTTATTAATAGTTATGTTGACCTACATTTCGTATGGTCAAGATAAAAAGTACGTTACCGTAAAGAAGTCTTACGAGGTAATGGGCGGTGATTTTGACATTACGGTAGTTTCGGTAGATGAGGAGTTGGGTTACATTTATATACAGGAAGCTTTGGCCGAAGTTCAAAGAATTGAGAAGTTGATCTCTTCCTGGGACCAGGACTCTGAAACAAGTTTGATTAATAGAAATGCCGGTATTAAGCCGGTTCACGTAAGTTGGGAACTATACAAGCTCATAGAGCGGTCTATTCAAATTTCTGAAATTACCAACGGTGCATTTGATATAACATTCACTGCACTTAAAGATGTATGGAAATTAGATGGTTCAATGCAGTCTTTACCTTCTAAGGCAAACGTAGAGGCGGTGCAATCTAGAATAGGGTATAAGAATATTGTTTTGAACAATAAGGATCAAACTGTTTTTTTAAAGAAGAAAGGAATGAAAATTTCTTTTGGTGGTATTGGAAAGGGGTTTGCTGCAGATAAGGCAAAGGCTTTATTGGTGTCAAAAGATGTTAAGGCCGGTATTATAAATTTAAATGGTGATATTACCACTTGGGGTACCAAAGTTACAGGTGATAAATGGTTGATCGGGGTTATGAATCCAGATTTAAAAGGTGGTATTGCATCATGGATTCCAATTCTTGAGTCATCTGTGGCAACAACGGCCAGTGACGGTAATTTTATCATGTCCGGCAATAAAAAATACACCCATATTTTAGATCCTAAAACAGGTTTTCCCGCTACGGGTATCAACAGTGTATCGGTATTTGCAAAAAGTGCGGAGTTATCAGATGCCTTGGCAACATCCATCTTTGTAATGGGACTAGATGCAGGTTTGGCTCTTATAAATCAACTTGGAGATACAGAGGTTATTATTGTGGATAGCGCCAATAAAATGCACAAAAGTAATGGCATTCTGCTAAACTAAGTATTTCAAAAAACCAAGGTGCTCGTTTTTTAATTATTTCTTCCCACGATAATCACTTTAAAGTGTCTGTAATTTTATTGTAAATTTGCCATACAAGTGAAGTAAGCATATGATAGAAAAATTAAACATAGTAAAACAACGTTTTGATGAGGTTTCCGACCTTATAATTCAACCTAATATTATATCTGATCAAGATAAATATGTAAAGCTTACTAAAGAATATAAAGATCTTAAAGACTTAATGGATAAGCGAGAAGAATATCTTGAGCTTACCAATAATATTGCCGAAGCTGAGGAAATCATTGCCGATGGTAGTGATGAAGAAATGCTTGAAATGGCCAAGATGCAAATGGAAGAGGCCAAAGGGGCTCTGCCAAAGCTGGAAGAGGATATTAAACTGATGTTGATACCAAAAGATCCTGAAGATGCTAAGGATGTCGTAGTAGAAATCAGGGCAGGAACTGGTGGTGATGAGGCTAGTATCTTTGCTGGTGACCTTTTTAGAATGTATACTAAATACTGTGAGGGTAGAGGTTGGAAAACAAATGTAATTGACCTTAGTGAAGGTACTAGTGGTGGTTATAAGGAAATTCAGTTTGAAGTATCTGGTACCGATGTATACGGAACTTTAAAGTTTGAAGCCGGTGTTCACCGTGTACAGAGGGTGCCACAGACAGAAACCCAGGGTAGGGTGCATACCAGCGCCGCTACGGTTATGGTTTTGCCCGAAGCTGAAGATTTTGACGTACAAATAGATCCTAAAGATGTACGTATAGATTTTTTCTGCTCGTCAGGTCCTGGTGGTCAATCTGTAAACACTACATACTCTGCGGTGCGTTTAACGCATATACCAACGGGTTTAGTGGCTCAATGTCAGGATCAAAAATCGCAGCACAAGAATAAGGACAAAGCTTTTAGGGTTTTGCGTTCTAGGTTATATGATTTAGAATTGGCAAAAAAACAAGAAGAAGATGCTGCAAAGCGAAACTCTCAAGTAAGTAGTGGTGACCGTTCTGCAAAAATTAGAACTTACAATTACCCGCAAGGTAGGGTTACCGATCATCGTATTGGTCTAACCTTGTATGATTTGTCTAATATTATAGATGGAGATATCCAAAAAATAATAGATGAATTGAGTTTTGTAGAAAATACCGAAAAATTGAGGGAAGCCTCTGAGATATTTTAAGATATGACTACCCAAGAATTGGTTGCCCAAATTCATAAAAAACAATCCTTTTTGTGTATAGGTTTAGATACCGACTTAGAGAAAATTCCACCTTTTTTGTTGGAGGAAGAAGATTCTATTTTTGAGTTTAACAAAGCAATTATTGATGCCACACATGATTTATGTGTGGCTTATAAACCTAACATAGCATTTTATGAAGCGTATGGCGTACAGGGGTGGTCTGCATTGCGAAAAACGATAAAGTATCTAAATAAGAATTATCCTGAAATTTTCACCATTGCAGATGCTAAACGTGGTGATATAGGTAATACGTCTACAAGATATGCGAAGGCATTTTTTGAAGATTTAAATTTTGATTCCATCACAATTGCTCCTTATATGGGCAAAGATTCGGTTGAACCTTTTTTGGAGTTCAAGGATAAACATACCATCTTACTTGCTTTAACGTCAAATGGTGGTGCTTTTGATTTTCAAACTAAAAAGATTGGAGATAGAGAGCTATATAAAGAGGTATTATCGGTTTCTACTACCTACAGAGGGGCAGAGAATTTAATGTACGTTGTGGGTGCCACAAAGGCTGAATATCTGAAGGAAATTCGTCAAATAATACCTAATAGCTTCTTATTGGTGCCTGGAGTTGGTGCCCAAGGCGGTAGTTTAGTAGATGTTTGTGAATATGGTATGACAAAAGATGTTGGACTACTTATTAATTCTTCACGCGGAATTATCTATGCATCTGACCAGGAGGATTTTGCAGATGCTGCTAGAAAAAAAGCTAAAGAGTTACAAGAAGCTATGAAAATAGAGCTCCAAAGACTAAACTAGGTCTTCTAAAGTTTTTTTGATTTTCTGGGCTTTAGATTCAAAAAATTCTCCCAACTGGGTATTGGTTTGCATGTTAGAAGCTTTGTCTAAAAACATCTGATATTGATACTCCAATAAGCTTATAATGTCTGTATTAGCTTCCATTGGTGTTACTGTCCCTACCTTGCAATATTGCTTTTCCATAATCCTGGTTTTAGTTTCTTACAAATATACGTTCAGATTCAGGTTTTGGATGTGTGTATGTGTAGCTGTACATCTAATTTATAGGTAATATGTCTTTTTTTTAACAAATACACCTGTGATAATTTAAAAGATAGCCCTTTATAAGTGATTTTTTAAAATCTTAAACAGATTGTGAAAAACTATATATACATTGTACATTACAACTTTTTTTAAATACAAACCTGTGCTTCATTATATTACGTATCATCATAAAACAGCTACTGAATGGGTGACATTTGTGCATGGCGCAGGAGGTAGTTCTTCAATATGGTTCAAACAAATACGAGAATTTAAGAAACACTATAACGTATTGCTATTAGATTTAAGAGGGCATGGGAATTCTAAGTCTAGTTTAAAAAATGTTTTTAATGAAAAGTACACCTTTGATGTTATTACTAACGATATTGTTGAGGTTATTGATCAAGAAGGTATAGAAAAATCTCATTTTGTAGGGATATCATTAGGTACTATTCTAATACGGAATTTAGCGGAAAACCATCCTGATCGGGTAGAAAGTATGGTTATGGGCGGTGCTATAATGAAATTGAACCTTAGATCTCAAATATTGATAAAACTTGGTATCATATTTAAATCGATCGTGCCTTATCTATGGTTATACAAGTTCTTTGCTTTTATTATAATGCCAAATAAAAATCATAAGGAGTCTAGGTCGCTTTTTGTACGTGAGGCAAAAAAGCTATATCAAAAAGAGTTTATAAGATGGTTTAAGCTAACCTCGGAAATTAATCCATTATTAAGCTTTTTTAGGTCTGCAGATATCAACATACCTACATTATATGTCATGGGAGAAGAAGATTATTTATTTCTTCCCAGCATTCGAAAAATTGTTTCTTTGCATAAAAGTTCGCAATTGGTGGTGGTTGAAGACTGTGGTCATGTTGTAAATGTGGAACGACCAGTATTTTTTAATGAGAAGGTAATTGCATATTTGGGCGGTCAAAAAACAATCTAAAGTGCTTTAACATTGATTTACAAAGATGTCGTCTTTAAGTGTTAAAATAAAAAAAACCGATGCTCCCACCGGTTTTTGCTAACTAACTAACTCAAAAAATAACTAACTCAAAAAATTGAAAATGAATGCTTTAATATTCTTTTGTTTAATTTTAACGCATATATTTTTGAGTTATTGTTTAAGTTGTTGAAAATCTATTTTTTATCTTGAAGTGCAAATACTTTTTTAAGGACATCTGTAGTTCTTGAAGAGAACTTTGTTCTAATTTCTTCTTCCTCTACAGCAATCATTTTATAAACTCCTGATAAAGCCTCCTGTGTAACATAATCTGTTAAATCTGGGTTTACATTGTTGGTCAATGGGATTGAATTGTATTTGGTGATTATAGAACTCCAAATTTTATCTGCACCTACTTTTTGAAAAGATTCGTTGATTACAGGATTGAATTTAGCATATAGCTCTGTATTCGTTTTTGTTTCCAAATAAGTAGTAGCAGCATTGTTTTCGCCAAGAAGAATATTTTTTGCGTCTGCGAACGACATGTCTTTTACAGCATTTACGAAAATAGGTGTAGCTTCTGCAACAGCATCTTCGGCAGCACGGTTCAAAACCTTTAAGCCTTCGTCTGCCAAATTGCCTAAACCTATATCGCGTAAAGTTTTATCTACCTTTTGTAGGTCTTCTGGTAATAGAATTTTGACCAATTCATTTTTATAAAAACCGTCAGTAGCGGTTAACTTGCTTACCTGTTTTTCTATACCTTGATCTAAAGCTTCTTTTAGACCATTTGCTATGGTTTCATTGCTCAAAGCAGTGTCTGTAGATGTAGGTAATTGATTTACTACTTGCTGTAATTCATTGCATGAAATTGCGAGCATCATGCAAAAGGCCAAACTAATTTTTTTAATCATTATTGTATTATTTGTATAGGTTTTACTTTAGTACTTACGAGAATATGACCGTTTTATTGTTGTAGACCATTGTTTTGCGTGCAATATGCAATTTTACTCCTCTAGAAAGTACAATCTTCTCAAGGTCTCTACCTTTTGTGATAAAGTCTTCTATTGTGTGAGAATGGGTTACCGTAGTAACATCTTGCTCAATAATTGGTCCGGCATCCAATTCTTCAGTTACGTAGTGACTGGTGGCACCGATAATTTTCACACCTCTTTTAAATGCTGCATGATAGGGTTTAGCACCGGCAAAGGCAGGTAAGAAAGAATGGTGTATATTAATTATTTTGTTAGGGTATTTGTCTATTAAGTTGCCACTGACTATTTGCATGTATCTAGCTAAAACGATAAAATCTACATCGTGTTTTTCAAGTATTGCAATTTGCTCCTGCTCTGCCGTAACTCTATTGGCTTTAGTAAAGGGTACGTGATAGAACGGTATGCTAAACTGTTCTGCAATATACCTTAAATCGTTATGGTTACTGAGTATAAAGGGAATCTCAACGGCTAGCTCACCAGATTGGTATCTACTTAATAGGTCATAAAGACAATGGTTGTATTTAGATACGAAAATGGCCATCCTGGGTAATTTGTCATCGGTATGTAGACTCCATTCCATATTGTAACTAATAGCTAACTCATTTTGGAATAACGTTATAAAATGTTCCAAATCTGAAAAGTCATTTTGGAATTCAACAACCGTACGCATAAAAAATACGTTGGCAGGCTTATCAACATGCTGATCAAGGTATACGATGTTGCCTTTATTGCTATGGATAAAACCAGTTACGGTACTTATGATACCTGCTTGATCAGGACAATGGACTAATATAGTTGCTTTCAATTATATGCTATTTTAAATGTCAAAAATAGCCCATAATCCTTAAAGTGGTAATTTTATTATGTTGTAGAAATAAATTTTAGGATAATTATAGGTGGTCAGCTTTCCAAGCCTTGTACGATTTTCTAAAACTTTTGATCTCTTTTCTTAATAGATTGATGTACTCAGTCTCCTTTACTCCATGTTTTTCCAATCCCATACAGTAAGAGTTGATGTTTCTTATAATGATATTTATGTAAGAAATGGTTTCTTTACGTTCATTATTGCAATTAGAATATTCAACTTGTGCAATTTTTTGAGGTATGAGAATGGCATCTGTCAAAATAGAATTAGCCATGATGTCTCTTAAGCTCTTTGATTCATAAAGGCGCACCAAATCTTTGTTGAAAGATACATATGACGCAATCTCTCTACTCATGGTGCAGAGTTCCAGTGCTTTTCTATAAATAGGCAAATGTTTTAAACTTCTATATGCCATTGTGTGGGGTATTGTTAGTGTTATATAAAATTACGTTAGTTATTTGATTATTTTCTATCGATTTTAAATGTAATTTGTAAATTTACCTTTGATAGTAAATAATTAAAACTATATTCTTTTGAATCCAAAGATAGACGAGCTTAATTGGAAAATACTAAAACAATTGCAGGATAATGCAAGGGAATCATTTGCAAATATTGGTCGTACGGTTGGGCTCACGGCACCGGCAGTGGCGGAGCGCGTAAAGAAGATGGAGGACCTTGGTATCATACATGGATATAAGGCTACAGTGTCTCACGCGTTAACCGGACATCAATTAAAGGCGATTATAACCCTAAGGGCATTTATGGGGAAATTGAAGCCTTTTTTAGCTGTTGTACCTACTTTGCAAGAGGTTATTAATTGCTACAGAATTACCGGAAACGAAAATATTGTTATGGAAGTTGTTTTAAAAGATCAGTTTCACCTAGAAAAGTTTATCGACCAATTAATTCAATATGGTGAAACAAGGACTCATATTGTTCTTTCTCAAGTAATTTCTAATGCCCCAATGCATAAAGTTAAATGATAAATATCTTAATCTCTTTTATTAATTTATTAATGGATATTTAATTTTGGAATTGGTGATCATTGGTAAATTAGTTAGTGATTAATGGTTCTAAGATATTTTGGCTAGATTTTTGATAGAAATTAAATAATGAAAAAATTACTACTTCTTACGTTCGTTTTAACCTCTACGGCAATATTTTCTCAAGAATTAAGGCTTTTAAGAGGTGCTATTTCAGAAAATTTAGTTGTTAATGATTCGGTCAATGAAACCTTCTCTCTCTATTTGCCTTCAAATTTTGAGGTAAATAAAGCCTGGCCAGTTGCCTTTGTAATGGATTTAAAGGGTAAGGGTAAGGCTGCCGTTTCAATGTTGCTGGGTGCAGCTGAGCAAGAAGGCTATGTTTTGGCTAGTTCAGATAATATAAGTGATTCGCTTTCCATTTCTGAAAATGTTTTAATTGCGAATAGAATGTTCAATTCAGTGATCAGTACCATCCCTTTAGCTAAAAATCGTATGTATACTGCAGGTTTTGGTAGTAGTGCAATGTTCGCTTCAATTTTGCCAACATTTGTACGTAATATCAATGGAGTAATTTCTATAGGTGCGTCGGTTGGTAATGTTGAGATTTTAAATCCAAAGCAACCTTTTCAATTCGTAGGGCTTGTGAATAGGGAGGATTATAATTTTACCGAGATGTTGAATAGCAGGGAATTGCTCAATAAATTAAAGTTTCCTAATGAATTAATAGTCTTTGATGGAGACCGTATGCTGCCAGAAGGTGACTTAATTGCTAATGCATTTAGAATGTTGACGCTTACTAGTATGGCAAAAGGTCATTTGGAAAAGGATAGCAGTTTGGTGGCTTCTTCGTATGATCGATTCTTGACTCTGGCAAATTCCAACATTTCCAAACAAAAACCCCTTTTAGCTACATATCAATTGTTAGATATGGAAAAGATTTTTAATCCATTAGTAGTTTTAGATACGCTAAAAGCTACGCAGAAAACTTTAAGAAGAAGTTCTAATTATAGACAGGCGAATAGAAGTCAAAACAGTTATTTTTTGAAAGAATCTTTTACAAAAGAAGATTATAACTACTATTTGGAAGAAGATATTATCACCTATAATTATGCAAATCTTGGGTGGTGGAATTATCAAATGCAAGAATTAAATAAATTGGATAAAAGTCCTAATTTATATGAGCGGCAAATGTCAAGTAGGTTAAGAGGGTATATTAATGCTCTGGTGTCAGATAATATTGATTTTATTGAAGCTGAAGATGTGGTAGATTATGAAGCACTAAATTTATTACACATGTTAAAGACCATTACTTCGCCAAAAGATTATAATGCTTACTTAGAGGTAATCTCAATTAGTTCAAAAATGGAAGATTACGGTACAGCCTTATTTTACTTAGAAGAGTTGCTTAAAAATGGTTATACGGATAAAAGCGGGTTATATTCTTTGGAACACACTGCATTGTTCAGGATTATGCCGGAATTCAATGAAATGGTTGAAAAATATTTAAAAGGTGCCAGATATGATGTTATTGAACGGTAATGTGAGGTACATCTTCCAATTTCCAATCTATGACCAGACCTTTTGCCAATGATTTGGCAATATGTTTTCCGTATAGTATTTCACATAAATATAAAGCGGCTTCAAAACTTTTTGCGCCTCCTGCAGAAGTAATGTATTTTCCGTCATGAACAAATAATACATTGTCCTTTATGTCTAAATTAGGAAACATGGCTTTGTAATTTTCAATATCACTGGGAAAAGTTGTTGAAGCTACCGAATCTAAAATACCAGCTTTTGCCAAGGGAAAGGCGCCGTCACAATGACTGGTCATATATAGCGCGCTCTTGTCTATTTGTTTAATAAAGTTGATCATGACTTCATCTTTTAAGTCACTATCCATAGAATGTTCCGCACTAGGTACTACCAATATATCTATTTTAGGTAAATCATCTTTTGTGTAGTCAAAATCGGGTAAAATGCGAACACCTTCAAAAGTGGTTATGGGTTCTAAAGTATTTGCTACGGTAAATGTGTTCATGGCCTTTATGCCTTTTCTAAATTTTGTATGTTGAAATATATCGAATGGGGCTGTAAATTCAGTATTGAACGTTCCGTTCATTATTAGAAAAGCAACATTATAATTACTGGGTTCTAGCTTTGGTAATTGTCTTGTTTCTTTAACCACTGTGGTTTCTTTTTTAGCTTTCTTTTGATTGCAGCTAACTAGTATAAATGGTAAAAGAATAAGAAGGTATTTAAGTTTCATATGAATTGTTTTCGATTTCTAAAGTACGATTATATGTGAAAAACTTACAATGAATATATTGTATTTTTGAAATGTAAATGAATGGATATGAGAATAAGTATTGCAGTATTGATTTTGTGTGTAATGGTTTCTTGCGGACAAGAAAAAAAGTATCATGATGCCAAACCTAACATTGAATCAATAACAAAGTCAGATAAGCTAGCTGATATTTTGCTGTTTCAAGAAGAGCTGAACGCTGAGTTTAAAAATCCTGAATCTTCACCTTTGCCCGATAGATTTAGAATTGATTTTGAGTCTTTAGAATTTTTTGAGCCAGATACCAACTACATAGTAGAAGCGGAGCTTGTAAGAACGCCAGAAGCTTTACCATTTTCAATGCCAACAACAACAGGTAGAGAATCAACGGAGGTGGTTTACGGTATTGCTAAATTTACCTTGAATGGAAAAGATCATGAATTGGAAATTTATCAATCGCCGGAGCTAATAACGCAAGCCGAATATGAAGATTATTTGTTTTTGCCTTTTACAGATAATACAAACGGAGAAGAAACGTATGGCGGTGGTAGGTATTTAGATTTAAGAATACCTAAAGGAAATAAGATAATTTTGAACTTCAATAAAGCCTATAATCCTTATTGCGCTTATAATAAAAAATTTAGTTGTCCAATTGTGCCTAAGGTCAATAATTTGGATACAGAAATTAAAGTAGGGGTGAAAGCCTTTGAACATTAATGGAGAAAATAAAAAACCTCGGCAGGTATTGCCGAGGTTTTAAAACTTAAACTATAAAATCAACCATTAATTATATCAACAACTTAGAAAGAGTAGATAGCTGCTACTGCAAAAGTAGATAGGCTATTAGTTGTTCCAATGCCGTCACTCTCTATGAACGGCTCAAAGTCGTTACCAAAACTATCCAATCTAATTTCTGGCTTAATAATCAAATTATCTTTTGTGTAGCTTCCTGTAAGAGTTAAACCAAGTACGGGAACATCATCATCTAGTAAGTCATCACTAAATGCAATATATTCACCTCTTAAGCCGATAGCAAAATTATCTGAAGTGGTTAGTTGTGGGTAAATCGCTGCTCCGTAAAAACCAGTTCCTGTTTCTGAATTATCATTGTAAGCCGCATTTATTCCAAAGAAAAAATCTTCAGAAAGATCAAATCCACCAGTATAATCTATTTCAAATCCTAGACCACCACTAGTGCCATTGTCATAATATAAATTAAGATACTGTCCAGAAACTCCTAATTGAGCTCCATAAGCATACTCTCCTGTACTACTTGTATCGTTAACATCCCATGGATTAGAAACGGATAACATTAAGCTAACATCATCGGATAAGGCTATATCAGCCTTTACACCTAAGTGAGAAAATGGTCCATTTGAAAATAAGTAAGAAACACTATAGTTAAAGTTGGCAGCAGGTGCTATTACTTCGTAACCTAAAAATGTATTCCAACGACCAGCGGTAAGTGTTACTTTGTCAGATACATTCCAGTAAGCATATGCTTGGTTTATTACGCCGTTTAAAACATCGTTCTCAAAAGTAGCTTCTGTTCCTCTAGGTCCAAAAACTAAATCTACTACCACACCGGTATTTTCCATATCATAACTACCTACGATATTTGCCATCCCTAAAGCAAAACCTGTTTGGTTGGCAAAAGAAGTTTCTGTAGCCGTGGTTGCATCTCCGCCATCTTTAAAAGCTGTTCTCCAGTAAGCATCTATAGATCCGCTTAAAGTGAATTTTTTCTCTTCTTGCTCTTCTTGAGCTAAAACGCCGGCAGCTGCAAAAAGCATAAGACCTGATGCGAAAATATTTTTTACGTACTTTGTATTTATAATCGTTTTCATAAGTTTTGATTTAATCCCTAATGGGATGAATTAATTTTGAGAAATTTATTTATTGAAAAGGTTATGTAACGGAGCGTTCTGCAAAACGCTCCGTATTTTTTTAGTGTTGGTTCATTCTGAAATCAGCATAAGCATCCATTCCGTGCTCATGAAGATCTAAACCTTCAACTTCTTCTTCTTTAGAAACTCTAAGACCAATTGTTGCTTTAAGTACTCCTAAGATAATACCAGAGGTGACTATACAGAACCCACCTACGATCAATACACCGTATAATTGTGTCATGAACTGAGCTCCACTAGCCATGCTACCGAAGATACCTACAACCAATGTTCCCCAGATACCACAGATCAAGTGAACTGCTACAGCACCTACAGGGTCATCTAATTTTAATTTGTCTACCAAGGCAACACCACCAACAATGATAATACCGGCAATGAATCCAATGATTACAGCTTCATTTGGTGACATTAAATCCGCTCCTGCGGTAATACCTACCAATCCACCAAGAATACCGTTTAAGAACATAGTTAAATCTAAGTTCTTATAAAGAATAGTAGAGGTAATCATTGCTCCAAATCCACCAGCGGCTGCAGCCAAACTTGTAGTAACCAATACTAAAGATGTCAATTCTGGATCTGCGGATAATACTGAACCACCGTTAAACCCAAACCATCCTAACCATAATATCAATACACCTGCGGTAGCCATTGGTATGCTGTGACCCGGTATAGCGTTTGGCTTACCATCTTTACCGAATTTTCCAATTCTAGAACCTAAAAGGTATATTGCAACTAAAGCTGCCCATCCACCAACTGAGTGTACTAATGTAGAACCTGCAAAATCATAGAATCCCCAAGAATCCAAGAATCCGCCTCCCCATTTCCAAGCACCTACTATAGGGTATACCAAACCAACATAGATTACTGTAAATATCATGAAAGCTCCAATTTTCATACGTTCTGCTACTGCACCAGATACAATAGTAGCCGCTGTTGCTGCGAACATTCCTTGGAAAAGAAAATCTGTCCACCACGTGTAGCCGCCATCTGCATAGTCAGGTGTCATACCGCCTTCAGGGGCACCAATACCAAAACCTGCAAATTTTAATAAGCCCATATCTCCATCTTCAAAACCTGGGTACATTAAATTGAATCCCCATGCATAATAAAGAAGTAAACCACCTGTAATAATGAATATGTTCTTAAATAATATGTTGATTGTGTTCTTTTGTCTTGTTAAGCCAATTTCTAAAAAGGCAAAACCTGTATGCATGAAGAATACCAATGCGGTAGCCAACATCATCCATACGTTATTTGCTGTAAATAATCCTGCGTCCATTTCGTTTAGTTTTTTAGTTAGTTATTTTATTTAGTTAATACCGGCTAAACCGTCTTCTTTAGTTCTTATTCTATATGCTTGAAGGACTTCAGATACAAATATTTTACCGTCACCTACATTACCGGAGTAAGCTGCCTCTAGTATTTTATTAACTGTTTTTTCAAGAAAGTCATCTGATACTACAATGGTTAGGTACCTGCGTTGTATATCAGTAGTGCTGTAAGAGATGCCACGGTAAACGTGACCTTCTTTTTCATTACCTACACCTGTTACATCCCAGTAACTGAAGAAATTTACTTCAATACTGTGCAACGCTTCTTTGACATCGTCAAACTTTGATTTTCTAATAATTGCCTCGATTTTTTTCATTTGAATAAGTTTTTGATATTGCCAAATATATGTTAAAAACATTGTTACCCTAAAAATATTAGGGGTTCATGCTTAATTTTTACGAGTATCTTAATATATACCCCATAAATTTTAGGGTAATGTTATTTATGGTTAAATATTTTGACAATATCTAGAAATGGAATTGATGAAATTAACCTGTGCGTAGAATAATCGTCAGAAAAACGAGAGATTATCTAACGATTGTTTAAAAAATGAGCAAATACCTAAAAAAATGAACAAAAATAAAATAGTGCTTAGTGAATGTTAATTCTATAACATTTTGCAAATCCAAAGACCTAATGAGATGGCTAAGACACCAATAACGACACTAAACCCCATATATAATGAAGTTTGAAGTAGAGAAGATTCTTTTAAAAGGATATTGCTTTCTAAAGCAAATGTAGAGAAAGTGGTAAAGCCTCCGCAAAATCCGGTGGCTAATAATAAAGTCTGATTTTCAGAAATGTAATTGTTCTTTAAGGAGAGTCCTATTAGTATACCTATTATTAGACAACCAATTACGTTGACAAGAAAAGTACCTAAATAGAAATTTGAATAGTAGGCGTTAAGGTTTTTAGATATAATATATCTTAATATACTACCGAACCCCCCACCTAAAAAAACCAGTATAAATTGTTTCATACCTTATAAAGGTAAAAACTAAACGGCTTTCTTGTAGCTGGTTGTAAGTAAATCTAATGGGTAAATAACAGAAGTTGGTTGTTTGGATAGCTTTTGAGAAGAAGTTTTCGTTTTTTGAGAAACACTTATTAAGCTAACTACAACTAAGGCAACGTTAATACCTACTAATACTAAAAAAATTGTAAGAAATGTCATCATAATTTATTACACCTTTATAGATGAATAACGCAAAATTACGGTATTTGGTATATTAAACGAGGATATTGACCGTTTTGTTGTGAAAACGTTAATTTTTGTGGTGTAGGAAAAAAATTAACTATTCCTTTAGGAAAAACTTTATAAATAGTAGTAAAATCAAGAAAAGTGCAAAGGATATGCCAATCCATTTAACACCTTTAAAATTTTTACGATGAAAATCAAGGTCTTTTTTGTAAGAAATAATGATTATGATCGTAAAAACCACGGCAAAAGCGATTGCAAAAATGATTTGTCCGGTGCTAAACATATTTTATATTTTTACGCAAAGCTAACCTAAAACGGTAAAATAAAAATGAAAAACAAAATCAATGCAGTAAAGGAATTTCATAATTCTTTTGGTCTAGGTGTTTCTGAGAAAATGATTGCTGATTTAGGACCAGCCAAGAATATGTTGCGCTTTAATTTAATGGACGAAGAGAATAAGGAGTATTTAGAGGCTGCCCAAAATAATGATTTGGTAGAAGTTGCCGACGCTCTAGGAGATATGTTGTACATATTGTGTGGTACAATTCTAGAACATGGCATGCAATACAAAATTGAAGAGGTGTTCAATGAAATACAGCGTAGTAATATGAGTAAGTTGGGTGAAGATGGTAAGCCAATTTACCGGGAAGATGGTAAGGTTTTAAAAGGCCCTAACTATTTTAAACCTAATATTAATGAAATATTGAGTAAATAAAAAAGGGGGCAATTTGCCCCCTTTTTATTGTGAATTAATTTTTTAAGCTTTCACTTTAAAACGCCATCCAAACTTGTCCTCAGACTTGTTGTACTGGATATCAGTAATGATTTTCTTTAATTGCTGACCATAACTATTATCTAATTCTGGTAGATCATAATCTGTATCTCTAAACCCAAATCCAGCAATTGGTGATATTACTGCAGCAGTACCTGCACCGAACATTTCTTTTAATGAACCGTCTTTAGCTGCTTCAACAACTTCTTTTACAGTAATTTTTCTTACCTCGATCTTTATACCTTGGTTTTTGGCAATTTCTAAAATACTCTTTCTGGTTATACCATCTAAAATACGATCACTTGTAGGTGCGGTCAATAAAGTGTCGTTAATTCTAATGAAAATATTCATTGCACCAGCCTCTTCTATATATTCGTGAGTGGTGTCATCTGTCCAGATTACCTGATTGTATCCTTTTTCAATAGCCAATTGGGTTGGGTAAAATTGCCCTGCATAGTTACCACCTGCTTTTGCGAAACCAACACCTCCATTAGCTGATCTTGAATATTTTTCTTCGATAAGAACTTTTACTTTACCTGAAAAATATGCGCCAGAAGGAGCACAGGCAATAATAAACTTATATTCATTTGCAGGGGAAGCATGAAACCCGTTGCCAGAAGCGAACATAAAAGGTCTAATGTATAAAGAACCTCCTTCTTTTGTTGGTATAAATTCTTTATCCAAGTTTAACAGTGTAGTTAAACCTTCCATGAAATAGTCTTCGGGAATCTGCGGTATGCACATTCTCTCTGCAGAAATATTTAAGCGTTTAAAGTTGTCTAACGGTCTAAATAAAAAGACATCGTCATTTTTGTCCTTATATGCTTTCATACCTTCGAATATAGATTGTCCGTAATGGAAAATTTTAGAAGAAGGGTCAAGTGTTATAGGTTGGTATGGAGTTATTGTAGGTGTTTCCCATGCTCCGTTCTTATATGTGCAGACCAACATATGGTCCGTAAATACAGAACCAAAGGTTAAATTGTCAAAATCAACTTGGTCAATTTTTGAAGTTTTAACTTTTTCTACTATGATATCTTTCGTTGCAATACTCATGAAATACGTAACTTTAGTTGATTAAAATTAAACAAATATCCATAGTAGCACTTCTTTTTTTCTTTAAAATTGATCAGTTTTGCAGGGATATCAACATTTTTGAGATTTATGAAAGGATTTAACATATTACTTGTCTTTTTATTTGGCATTTTTTCATGTTTTGGACAACAAAATGATGCAAATACTTCTTCAAAGTTTTACGGTGAAGAGTTTACTGTCACTACATTGAGTAAAAAAGATGAAGTTATGAGGCAATTTGCCACCATGCCTATTTCAGATTCTTTACAGCTACAATTTAAAACCAAGGTAAAAGAAGTGTGTAAAGTTAAAGGCTGTTGGATGACCGTTGAACTGCCTGATGGAAACCAAGCTATGGTACGTTTTAAAGATTACGGTTTTTTTATGCCAGCTGATATTTTAGAAAAGGAAGTGGTTTTGAATGGTAAGGCATTTGTTGAGGAAATGAGTGTTGATGATCAAAGACATTATGCTAAAGATGGCGGAAAAACGGCTCAAGAGATAGCACAAATAACATCTCCAAAAAGAACTTACAGTTTTGAGGCTTCTGGAGTATTAGTTCCAAATTAATTGAAAAGGGAAATTATTACAACGGCTGATGGTTCTACGACCATTCAAATAAAAGATTGGCAAGAACAGTATCATTCAAAACACGGTGCTATTCAAGAGGCTTATCATGTATTTATACACTCTGGCTTAGACTTATTTGAAAATACAACGGTAGATATTTTGGAAATTGGATTTGGTACCGGTTTAAATGCACTGATTACTTTAATTGAATTCAAAAAAAGAAACCTAAAGATTAATTATACTGGTGTAGAGGCGTATCCTGTTTCTAAAGATGAACTTGGCCAGCTAAACTATTTAGACCAGTTGAAAGCAAATTCCTTGAAAGATGAATTTGCTACAATGCACACATCTCCATGGGAAAAGTTGGTTGAGGTAACCGCAGACTTCAGCCTAATAAAGGAACAAAAATTCTTCAAGGATATTAGTAAAAGCAATGCTTTTGATTTGGTTTATTTTGATGCATTTGGAGCTAGGGTACAGCCGGAACTATGGACGGTTGAAATCTTTGAAATTATGTTCAAAGCAATGAAAAGTGGTGGTTATTTGGTTACATATGCAGCAAAAGGCAGTGTAAGAAGAGCCATGCTTGAAGTTGGTTTTTTGGTAGAAAGGTTACCTGGACCTCCTGGCAAAAGAGAAATGTTAAGGGCAAAAAAACAATAATTTATATGGTGTTAGTAAAACTTTAACGCCTTTAAATTCAATAGGTTCTGCATTTATGTTAAATCGAAATTAAATTGCATATCAGCGAGCATCAAAAGCAATATCTTTATTCCATGAAAGTATTGATTACAGGTGCAACGGGTTTAGTAGGTAGCGAGTTGGTATCTCAATGCCATGAAAAAGGTTATGCCGTTAATTACCTAACTACTCGAAAAAATAAAATTGTTTCAAAACAAAACTATCAAGGTTATTTCTGGGATCCTACTACTGGTGAAATAGATGCCAACTGCTTAGATGGTGTTTCTACCATTATCAATTTAGCAGGGTCAAGTATCTCTAAAAGGTGGACAAATAGTTATAAGAAAGAAATTATTGACAGTAGGGTCAATACCTTAGAACTTCTTAGGAAAACATTATTGGAGCGTGAAGGCCATACGGTAAAATTCTTGGTGTCCGCATCCGCTATAGGTATTTATCAAGATTCTTTAAGTCATTATTATACAGAAGATAATACTAATGTTGATGATAGTTTTTTAGGAGAAGTGGTTAGCCTTTGGGAGAAAAAGGCAAACGAATTTAAATCTCTTGGACTAACGGTTGCTAAAGTTAGAATTGGTTTGGTGTTGTCTAAAGATGGCGGTGCATTGCCAGAAATGGCAAAACCGGTTAAATATTATGTAGGTTCCGCATTTGGAACAGGAGAGCAGTGGCAGTCTTGGATTCATGTTGCAGATTTGGCAGGTATTTTTATACATATTATAAAGTATAGGTTAAAGGGTGTATATAACGGAGTGGCACCCAACCCGGTTACTAATGCCAAGATGATCAAAGAAATAGCAAAGGCTTTGGATCAACCTTTGTTTATGCCAAATGTGCCCAAGTTTGTAATGTACACCGTGTTAGGTAAAATGGCATATATATTATTCGCTAGTCAGCGGGTTAGTAGTAAAAAAATTGAAGAAGAAGGTTTTGTGTTTAATTATGTGAATATATGTCAAGCACTAGGTGCAATATATGATAGTGGTACTAAGTGTGTAGATGATAAAAGTAATGTGACAAAGCAATTTGTTTCTTAAATAAAATAGTTTCTTACCTAGATGGATAATCCGCTTTTGGCGGATTTTTTTTTATTCTTTTGTGACATTTTGACATTTTTAAAGAATTGGCAGTACTTTTGCCTGCTTTTAAACAGCGATTTAAATTACAATTAATTATGAGTGATAAAGAAAACACTTTGGACGAAGAATTCTTGGAAGATGAGCTTTTAGAGGGCGAAACACAAGAACAAAAGGCAGGAGATGAAAAGGAAAATGTGGAGGAAGAAAAGTCTGTTGAAGAGACGCTAAGTGAAGAACTTGCAAAAGAAAAGGATAAGTTTTTAAGATTATTTGCTGAATTTGAAAATTATAAAAGACGTACTTCTAAAGAGCGTATGGAGCTTTTTAAAACGGCAGGTCAAGAAGTTATAGTTTCATTATTACCTGTGTTGGATGATTTTGATAGAGCTATGAAAGAGTTGGCTAAATCTGACGATAAAGAGGTTTTCAAAGGAGTAGAGTTAATAAATGTCAAGTTTAGAGAGACCTTGAAAGCTAAAGGTTTAGAGATGGTTGAAGTTAATGCAGGTGATGTTTTTGATGCAGAGATTCACGAGGCCATTACTCAAATACCTGCTCCGGACAAAAAGATGAAAGGAAAGGTTATTGACGTCATCGAAAAAGGGTTTAAGTTAGGTGACCGTATTATTAGGCATCCAAAAGTAGTAGTAGGAAATTAAATAATTGGAATGAAGGAAGATTATTATGAAGTATTGGGCATTAGTAAAAACGCTACTGCTGCAGAGATAAAGAAAGCTTATCGTAAAAAAGCATTACAGTATCACCCGGATAAAAATCCTGGTGACAGTTCTGCCGAAGAGAAGTTTAAAAAATCTGCCGAAGCTTATGAAGTGCTTAGCGATGCAGATAAGAAAGCGCGTTATGATCAATTTGGTCATGCAGC